>NZ_DDGH01000017.1:40404-54544 GCF_002337565.1 Rhodopirellula sp. UBA1907
CCGATGCCCTCAACGTCGTCCATCTGGCGTTGAAGCGGGGCGTAGTGCTCCCACTTGGTTTTGATCTTGATCGCATCATCCACGGTGAGATTGCCGCTGACAACGCTGATCAAGAGAAGTTGATCCATGAACTGCTGGATCTCGTCGGCAACGTCGTTCCACTTGGGGTTTGACTCAAACGCCTGATCGTTCTCAGCTTGGATCTCATCTATTGACAGGCCCTCGTAGATTCCCGGCATATGATGGCCAGCCTTGCGATGTCGTTCGATCGCGGCACGATCCAGAAACGCTTGCTGAAAGTCCTGCCACTCAGAGTCAGGGATCATCGCTTTGATTTGGGCATAGCTCTTGTCGTGGAACTGCTGGCCTTCACCATGCTTTGCCAATGTCTCTGGCAGCAAAAAACCAGCGGCCTCCAACTGATCAAGCAACTCTTGGTTGGTTTGAGGATCAATTGCAAGAGCGTTGAACCCGTCCCCGTGGAGGTACAGCCGGACGCCTTCGTTCTGAACGCTCCCACCAATGGCACGCATTTTGACAGCTTGGCGACGAAGCTGGTTCTGGTACGCGGTTTCAATGTTGCTCGTGCCTTCATCCAGCGAGGCAAGCACTTCATCAGCGATCTTTTGGCGGCGACGGTGAGCACGATCGGCCCAACCTGCGACGGAACCAACAACGCCGGTTGGATCAAACTGGGCGGAAGATGATTCACCAGCAACCTGTTGATACACCCGGCGCCGTAGTCGGTGGAGGATCGGTGACTTACCCACGACATGGGTGAGCATCGTCCAAGCCGTATCAATCGCACCTTGGCTGGCTTCTTGGCTTTTGGGCTTGTCATTCCTGTCAGCAACGCGGCGATCCTGGAGACTACGGCCAGCGTGGATCTCGTAGGCTAGCTTGGTGTCGTCCAGCGTTGCCATCGCTTCTGGTGAGGCAGCTTCGACGAGACGCTTGAACGAACGCAGCAGCGTGGGCGGCACTTGGGACTCATCGACGATGTAGAGCCGGACGATTTCAGCAATCGCTTCTTCTGGTTCCATCGAACTGGCAAACTCAGCGGCACGGCTACCGTCTTCGGAGCGGCCCTCTTTCACGAATGCACGTAGCTCGGGCTCCATTGCCTCAAACCACGCAGGGAACCGATCACGCAGCATTAAGTCCATCGCGTGTCCGCCTTCGTGCAAGTTGATTTGCCATGATCCACTGCGAGAGAACACGACGGCGCCAGAGTGTCGGAACAACGCCGGGTGCTTGCCGGTTGTTTGAGATTTCGTCACGAAGATTGACGACGCGAACCCATCAAGCATGAAGTCTACGATTGAACGTGCCCCAACCCGTCGCTCACCAGTGTCGATGTCACGCTGCAGCCGCCTGATCAGTTTGCCGCCCTGTTTCGTTGCAGCTCGCTCGGTGAATCCGTTGCGTTTGATCTTGGCGGACTGGTTCGCTGACACGAGCGGGACAACGGAACGATCCTCACCAGTTGGCTTCTTCCGTTTGGCACCGATCTGTTTTTTGATCCGTGGCCCCGGGGCTGCGTCACCACTGGTATCGGTTGGTTGCTGTTCCGGTGCCGGGCTGCTCGTCGCTGGCTTTGATTCGATCGCGTCGAGTGCCTGAATTGCCTGCTCGCCAGTGATATGTCCGTCTGCGTATGCCTTGCCGATTCCTTTGTGCGTCTTCAAGGATGGCTTGCGTTTGGTTCTTGGCGTGGATGGCTCAATAGAGTCGGCTGGCTCGGGTTCGGTTGCCAGTTCAGCTTCGATGTCCGTGGGCGATGCCTCTGCGTAAACCTGACGCCAGAGTTCATTTGGTGTGAAGTCCGATTGGTCAGCGATCGCGGCAACGTCACGCATCAGAGCACGCTCACCGTCGCGGGTATCGGCTGGTTCGCTGACTGCCTCGGTTGCCTGCTCGATGGCCTGTTCGTCGCTGAGTGTCGGTTGCTGGATGCGTTGGCCGATCTGTTTGAGCTTTGGCTGCTCGGCAGTCGATGGTTCAAATTCTTGGGATGGATCGGGCTGGGCAGTGATCTTCTCGCCGATTCGCTTCAGCCTTTTGGGTTGAACAGGCTGGCTCGGTGCGGAATCGGCAGTGACACCGGGACGCTTGGAGCCAATTTGCTTCAGACGCTTGGACAATGGTTCGGCTGGCGCCTCGGCCTGCTGAGGTGAGTCGATGTTGCCCGTTGCCGTTGTGCTGACAGATCCGGTGGCTTGCGGGCTGGCAGGTGCGGGCGTCGACGCTTGGGTTGTGGGCTGACTCGTTGCTGGTGCTGATCCCGCTCGCTGTAAAGTCTGGTGAGCCGTTTTGATTGCTTCATTTGCGGCACCATGCCAACGCTGCCAACTCTCATCGTTTGGACGACGGGCGTTGTGTCTGGCAATCGCTTCACGAGCTTCAGACTTGCCAAGTTCAACCGCTTCCACTGGATCAACACCGCTTTCGACACGTTGAACGTAGTTGCGGATCGACTGGGCCTTGATGCCTTCGGTGAAAGCAACAGGTTCAGGCGTGTCACCGCCTCGCTGGGCTTCAGTCTCGTGTTCGGTGGCTAGTTGCTCGATCTGCCGGATAGCAGCGGTGCGTGGTTCGGGTGCCGGTTGCTCGGCTGTTTCAGTGGTGCCAGATTCAGTGTCGGATGTTTGTTGCTGTATGCCCCTCTGTGTAAGGGTACTGTGTTTCACCGCACCCTCTGCCTCATCATATCTCGACACGGCATCCCCATCTTCCAGTTCAATTTCAAGACGCTCAACCAACTCAGGGTGAGCGTCTTCGATCTCAGCCAGCTCAGCAGCGATCTTGGCACCGGTTGGCGTACTGATCGGACTCTCATCAAACTCAGAAACAAGTTGACGGTAGCGGCTCGAAACCTGCTCCTCGTCAACGCTTGGCTGCGTGTTGCCGCCAATGGCCTGCCGTGGCTCTTGTGACAGCGTTTCAGGGGTTTGCGGTGACTGAGCCTCTGTTGACGCCTGTTCTGGCGATGGAGATTCTGGGGCTGCCTGACGCTGCTGAAGCGTGTCAGCAACTGGGAGCATTTCGGGGAAGTAACCAAGTCGGTTCACGCCCTCGGAGACAGCTTCTTCGGTTGCATCGGGGCCAACTTCATCAGCCACGTCAGTGACGATCTGTTGTCGCTGTTCATCGGATAACTCCAATGTGCGATTGATACGCTGATTGACCTCGTCGACGTCCGTTTGCTGTGGCTGCCGTTGCAGTGGTTGGGGACTTGCAGGGACAGTCCGTGCACGATCATCCGCTGACGCATTTTGCTGACTTGCAAGCCTTCTCGCCGGATACTGAATAGCACCACCAAACCCCATCGTGGCAATAGTCGCAGCCGTGGTATCGAAAGCAGTCTGGGCGATCTGATCACTGTCCATTGCAGTCGGATCAACATTGCTGGCACGAATCGAAGACTGGAGCAACTCAACCAGCAATTCTTCGGGGAGTTCTTGCCCGGTAGCGATAGTTGTTTGCTTAACCGCTGCCTTGAACCCTTTCTTGAACGGCTCTGTGCCGCCCTTTGTGAACAGCTTCTCCATCCCCGGGGCGAATCGCTGAAAAATGCTCGTGACACCGACTTCAACAGCAGACATCTTTGCTGCATGGGCACGTTGGCCTTCCTCGTCTAAGCCAAAGTCTTTGCCTTCAGTCATGGCATTGTCGTAGGATTCCAGCCCAGTTACTCCGATCATTGCCCTGGCACCACCAGCACCACCAGTCGCCATCATCAGAGGTGCGGTGTTCAAGGCCGATTGCCCGGCCCGCTCGATCCAATCAGGAATGGCTGTGTCTTTGAAGCTCTCCTCGGTGACTTGGTTGACGGCATCGCTGTAGCGGTTCATGTCATCTGAGAAGCCACGGATTGAATCAGCGGTTTCGTCAGCACCAACCAGATTGGCAACGCCTTCACCAACAGTCGCCCCGGCACCGATGATCGTACTGGCAGCACTTGCACCACCAGCCCAGCCCTTTTTGAAGTAAGGGTTCCGACGCCAAGGTGTGTCAGGGTTGTTCATTGCCTCGTCGACTTCGGTGCGAATCTCATCGCGGCGGACTTGCTGAACGTCCTGCCGATTCATCCGTTCGAGTTCAGCACGCAGTTCATCCAGGGTGATTGCGTCAGTCGTGTCGTAGTCTGGTTCGCCACGGCGATGCTTGCCCCTGACAACCTGTTGCTTGAGCTGGTGCCGCTCAATCGCATCGTCAATCGCAGACGGATCGTTGACATACTCTGCCTTTGATCGCCAGTCACCCTGGGGAGGGAGATCACTGGCACTGATAGTCTCGCGTTCGTTCAGCGTAGTGACTGGCTTACCTGCAGGCTTGGCGATGAATTGCAGGGCTTCGATCAACTCCTGCTGCGTGATCTTGTCACGCTCGCGGTAGTACTCAGGCGTTCCAGGCTTGGGTTCATCTGCTGGCTTGCGTTTCTTGCTGCCGATTTCTTTCAGTCGTCGATTCGCGTCAGGCATATGTCCACCATCTATTGGGCCGGTGCGATAAATATTCCGTTCAGCACCATTGTTGCACAGGACACAAGATTCACCCATGAATGATCGGTAAATGCGGGTGTAAAGGTGCTGGAAAGTTGGTGAAAGAATCCGCAGTTTACCTGGCTGTTTCTTGAGTCATTTCTGCCCGAAGAAACTTGCGACAAAACCAAGGCGTAACACTTTGTCTCTTGCTTGCCTGCCTATACACTTGGCTCTCGCTCGAACCGTTTCCTTCCCTCTGGAGAGATTAGATGAGAACCACGCACCAACACCACTTCAATCATCGGATCAACCATGGCAACCAACACCCCAAACTTCATCGTCTTCACTGAGGAGGACTACGCGCGATTGATCGATATGATTCAGCAGACGATTGCTGACTCGATTCCATCTCGCCAACCCGCCTTACCGTTGTTCGTCAAGTCAGCTGAGATGGCTCGTTTGCTATCGATCTCTGAGCCACACTTGGACAAGATGCGGAGAGAAGAAATTATCCCATCGACAACAATCGGCAGATCACGTCGATACTGTCCGCAGCAGGTGATGGAGGCGTTGCGATGAGCGATTACCCAATCCATCCTGCAGCTGAGATCATGCCGGACATGACTCCTGATGAGTTTCAGCAGCTCACTGAGGACATCAGAACCAATGGGCTAATCGAGCCAATCGTCCTTTATGACGACATGATTCTCGATGGCAGGCACCGTGACAAAGCATGCAAAGTGCTTGGCTTGGTTGCCCCGTACATCACGCTTGATGAGGAATTACACCCCGACCCAGTTGCCTACGTGCTGAGCACTAACCTGCATCGCCGGCATCTGACGACTGGGCAGCGGGCATTTGTTGCGGCAAATGCAGCATCATACGGCCATGGCGGCAGTCGTCACGGAGATCAAGAGGCAAATTTGCCACTTGAAAATACAACCGCCGAAGCAGCAAGCCTGTTGAACGTGTCGCCTCGCAGCGTGACCACCGCTCGCTCAATCAGGAGCAGCGGCAACCAGGACGTGATTGACGCTGTTCGCAATGGCGAGATGACGCTCCACAAAGCATCCCAAGAAATCAAAGAGCGTGCTGGAGACAGAGTTCCCGAACGGCCTGCCAAAGATGGCAAGTGGCACGTTCGCAAGGCGAAGAATCTGCTTGAGGCTGCGAGGCGAAGTGCTGACGACTATAGAGATCTCGCACAGCCTTCGGACTATGAGAGCCTGGACAAAGGGATGTCATATGTTTGGGACATTCTCGATCGCTGGAGCAAGGCATAAGAAGAAGCCTCGCTGGTTCGATCGGATGCCTGGGGCGAGGTCACAGTGGGTTCTTGTTTTGGAGTAAATAGACAAATTTGTCTATTTTTACCCCTGGCGGGTGGCGGGCAAGAGTTCGCAAATTTGCGAGAAATGTTTCAGTGAAGGATCAAGGCGTAAAAAAAGGCCGCTCCGGCGGACAACCGAAGACGGCCCAAGATCGTGCAGCCAGCAGAGGCAACAGACAAGGTGAGACTTGTTCATTGTTGCATCGCCAAAGCCACAAGGCAATGGCAGGCTGCCGCGTTCTTGGGATTCAAACCAAGAAACGAGCAGCAAATGAAGACGACAGTACTGAGTCCAGATGGGCCAGATCGTGAACAGCGTATCCCGACGCAGATTGCCGAGTGGATGGACAACAACCAATGCAAGAACCAGCAGGTAAAGAGCGAAGTAGCGTTGTGCTGCAAAGCTTACCTGCGGACTGGCAGGTTCTCCATTAACAAGGACCGGTTTCAGTACACATGTGGTGGGCAAGCATCGAAGAAGCTCAGGCTGTTTCTCGAATCGTGTCCGTTCGTTCGAACAGTTAGATCTGCAACGAAGCGATCTCAGACCGCGGTGCATGCGTTTGCCGGGATCGATGGCTTCCGGCCCGATGCACAGTCTGGTGAAACGCTGCTTCAAAACCAGTCATTAGATATATACCCCTCTCCCCGTTTCCCTCTCTCGTGCCTCTCTTCTTCAACTAATGTCAGTAGCAAGTTCCTGCACAAGCGAGCAGTGAAGTGGGACCAATGGTGCGACCTGAAGCCCGACGAGCGAACCAACAAGGTTGATTACTTTGGCCGTCGTGAAATGTCTCGACACCTGTATGACGTGATTCGTCGAACTGAACTGCCTACCGACTGGAGTTTCCTGGGCGATCTGCCGGGCGAACCCGACGTAGGACATCAAATCAGTGAGCGAGAATGGTGCCGGCAGTACCTGAAATACCGCACTGCAAACGCAATCGTGAACAAGGTGCTTTACGTCGATGGGCGGATCTACCACCCGCTCATAACCTGCCCCCGGCCCATTCGCAGGCTCCTGAAGATTGATGATGATCTGGTGGGCGAGGCAGACCTTAGTTGCTCGTTCTACACACTGCTGGCTGGCTGCCTTGGGACTGGACGAGATCGAAACAAAGCCATCGATTGGGTTACATCGGGTGAGTTTTACCAGCGATTGCAAGAATCGGCACAATCCCTGCCGGGAATCGACCTCACGATCATTGAGAGCGAACAGGAATTGAAGAAGCAAACTCAGGTTCAGTGCCTGTTCCACGCTGATCATCACCCGTTGCCACTGAGGCCGCTTTATCTCGCTTTGATGCAGGAGATTCCTGAGATGGCACGACTGATCCAGAGGTTGCGTCGCAATGGTGGGGCAAGCGGTCTTTGTCGCACTCTGACGCGACTGGAGGGACAGGTGCTGAGTCCCGCCCATACCGGCTTGATGGAGCGGGAACTGCCGTTCCTGCCCTTACACGATGGAATCATCGTTCGTGAATCTGACGTTGAACTTGCCGCAACGCGGGTGCGCGAGTCAGGAATTAAGACACTGGGATTCGAGCCATTGGTGAGAGTGAAATGACCCATCACAGAACCAGACGCATTGAATGGTTAGCTGCCTCGGCCATCGCGACAGCCCGGGACGACGCACAATCAGCGGCAGTGAGCCGTAAACCACACGAAACACAGTGTTTGATGCGAGTTCAGCACTGGAATGACAGTGACGGGTGTTTGTCGCTGGGGGTGAATGCTCTGGACATACCGACGGAGACTAACCAACCGATGAACATGGGAAACGGCATGCTGATTGTGGACCCCTCCGTTTATCGCCAATTAACGATAAAAGGAAAGCGTGTGTTGCATCAGATCGGACACGCAAAAGAAATGAACAAACCACCTTTTTAATGGGTGGACCTTTGGGAGGATATCGGTATCATCCTGGTGTCCCGCATCGGTGCGGAGCCAGTATCTCTTTCAAGAACGGAATGAACGATGGATGCAAAACTTTTGAAAGCAGTCTTTGAATCAATGACTACCAACGAATTGGCCGAGACCACTTCATTGGTTGAGCAGGTGAGTCAAGCTCGTGCCGCAGCAGGTAAGATCAGCGGCACCGAGAAACTCGCCAGTGACCACCGAAGGCACAACGAATGAAAAAGAAGACAAGCAAAAAGAACGCCCAGCGGGTTCCGACTCGCGGGCGTGGCGTACAGATCGACCCGGTTCAGTTCGGGATCGATCTTTCTGTCGTTTTGGACGAGATCAAGCCACACCTCAGCGGCACACGTCGTGAGATTGGCGAGGCGGCAGGAGGCCTATCACCGAACGCAGTAACCGATCTTTTGAACGGCACTCGCCAACCATCACTCGGCAGTCTCGCAGCACTGGCACACGCAAGCGGCGGGCAACTTGATCTGAAGTACAAACCACCCAAACCGAAAAAAGGCAAAAAGACGTAATGGCATCACTTCGAAAAGAGACAGATCGAAACCGGACTGGTTGGAGGTTACAGTTTCGCCAGGGTGGGAAGCGGCGTTCGTTGTGGCTGGGCTCGATGTCCAAGAGGGCAGCCGAAGGGGTTGCTCGACACATTGAAGAACTGGTGCGTGCCACGACTGCGAACGTTCAGCCTGATGCCGAAGCGACGAAGTGGGCAAACGGATTGGAAGGGCGCATTCGCGAAACAATCGAACGGTGGGGCTTAGTCGATGCCGCCCCGAAACGAAACGATGATTCTGATCGATTCTTGGCAGCATTCTGCGATCGCTACATCAGAGGCAGAACAGACGTGGGCGTTGCAACCCGCGAGAAGTACGGCCACACCAAGCGGTTTCTGGTTGGCATGTTTGGTGAGGATCGTTTGCTGAAGTCGATCACTAAGGCTGACGCGAAGTCTTGGCAACGCTGGTTGATGCAGCAACCGGTGCGCATCGACAAGGACGGCAACGTGATTCGGACGATGGCGGAATCGACTGCATCGAAGCACGTCAAGCGAGCGAAGACGATGTTTGACGATGCTGTGGATGCTCGGTTGATTGACGAGAGCCCCATGGATGCAATCAAAGGTGGACAGGAAGTGAACCGAAAGCGAGACTTCTTCGTTGGTCGCAACGCTGCCGCAACAGTGCTGGATGCCTGCCCAGATCATGATTGGCGGCTGATCTTCGGCCTTGCTCGTTTTGGTGGCTTCCGAGTTTGTGAGCTACTCAACGTCGAATGGGGAGACGTTCTCTGGGATCAAAACAAGATCCGAAACAACTCCCCCAAGACTGGATTGCGATTCGTGCCGATCTTCCCTGAACTGGCTCCGATACTGGAAGCGGCCTTCGACAATGCCTACCCCGGGCAGGTGCGTTGCCTGGAGCGATACGTTCGCGATGCGAACTTGGGCACCACGATGAACCGAATCATTGAACGTGCTGGATTGTCGCCCTGGGAGAAGACTTTCCAGAACCTTCGGGCCTCACGTCGCACAGAACTTGAAGAACGCTTTCCCAACCACGTGGTGAACTCGTGGATGGGACACTCGGCGAAGGTTGCCGAGAAGAGCTACCTGCAAGTGACGCCGGATCACTGGGAACTTGGGGCGACGATCACAACCGGTTCAGCTATCGCGGCTGGCGGTGTCACCGGCGGTGTCATCTCTGCCGATCTGGGGCAATCTGGGAGTATCACCAATACGAAAAAACCCCTCAAAACACTTGGCTTTGAGGGGTCAGAATGCTTGGAGACTGATCTCTCAGCTCCCCCGACAGGACTCGAACCTGTGACAAGGCGGTTAACAGCCGCCTGCTCTACCAACTGAGCTACAGGGGATCACGAGCCGGTTTCGACTCGTCGTGGGGCGAATGTTAGCTACTGATCGGCGGCGATTCAAGGCGGGTTTTCTCTGGATTTTCATTCCGAAGGGATTCGTTTTGACGCCGCCCGCCTATCCGGACCCCAAAAACTGCTAACGTGGCCAAACGTTCGCTCCCGAACTTGCCCTCCCAACGGTTCGCTCCCGCATCCCACGGCTCGGCCATGCGTCCTGACGCTCCATCCAACCCAGATCACTCACGTGGCTCCAGCACCTCCCCGGACGCTGAAAAACGGGCTGGCAGGCGGTGGCGGCGGCTTGAGTATCTGATGCCGGATTTGGCTCGGCAACTGACGCCGGCGTCATTCCACTCTCTCTGCAGAGATCTCGGTTTGCCCGCCCAAACAGTTCTGGCACCGGTCTCCAGTCGGCTGGGACACAGCCCGATCCGGCATCGCGAAATGGCCCGGCAACTGGCCGCTTCGATGCTGGACGCTCGCGAGCGACATATGCACGTGATAACCGTCGAGAAGTCGGCGGCGGATCCCTGGGTCGCTCAAGCCGCCAAAACGTTCGACGTGCCGCTGGTTCGCTGGACCGCTCGCCAGTTGTCCTCTCCAGCAACGCCCTCTTATTGCAAACCGCGATTGACCATCGATCGAGATGAATGGGTCGTCGCGGTGGCCGATCGCATCGATGTGTTGCACTCTCGCCGTGGCGGAAAGATCGAACAAGCGGTTTTGCGACGCTTAGAAGTCGATCCGTTTGGAGTGCGGGTTGGCATGGATGATCCCAAGGCAGCCGAAAGATTGTTGAAAGCCGGAGCGTTGGGAAGGTTCCTGCCACGGTCATGTCATGCGACCTTGGACAGTCAGACAGAACGAAGCCAACCCAGTGCCGCCGATAAGTCGCGTGAGTCAAACGTGCTGGAACAAGACGAATGGTTGGTTCACTGCACGCGTCGTTGCGATGGGCCTTGGCCGGGCCAGTCGTGGCCTCAGTACTACGACGAGATGCTGTTGGGGTCCGACGAAGCGGCTTCGCGAGAAACGCTGGATTCGCTGCGACGGATCGTGCGGATGCGTCGTTTGATTGCGGGAGCGACGACGTCCAAGAGTGAACACCGCGTGGTTTGCCTGTCCGCCGTGCCGCTGCCAGAATTGCTGCGCCGGCGAACGTTTCGGTCCCACGTCTCACGGTGGGACTACGAACCGTTTGGAATCGCGATTCGCCGTTCGGCTGCGACCGCCATTGGAGTGCGACCGGTCGTCTACGGCCCAGCGTCCGTCCGAGATGACTTGCCCGCGGACGAACGCTATCTCTATCAAGCCGAAGGTCGCGACCAGGACTGGACCGCGGAAAAAGAATGGCGGTCACTTGGCGATGTTGACTTGGATTCGCTCGATGCCAACGACGTTTGTCTGTTCGTGCCCAACGGGGCGGACGCACAAGTCATTGCCGAGGTGAACCATCGAGGCTGGCCGGTTTGCCATGTTGGGTCATGGCTTCAACCTTCCGCTCAGTAGGCCAACGTGGGTTGTTGCCCGTTGACGGTTCGCGTGCGGTAGATCTGGCGAGCCGGCGAGTTGCGACGGTTCTGGGCGGTGCGAGCCGCCACGGTCGAGGTTTGCCCGTGACCGCTGTCGCTGATGATCGTTTCGCCTTCGTGAAGGATCACACCCTCGGACGAATGACCATACGATCCTCCGGAGCAAGAGTCACAGCCACCGGAGCACGAATCACATCCGGTCGAGCACGAGTCGCATCCGCCACAGCCATCGCAGCCACCCAGGTCGGCGGCGGGGAACAGTGGTCGGCCGCCAGCACAGGTGTCACAGGCGGTTCCGCAGCCGTCGCGTTTGTATCCCCAGATGCTCTTGATGCCGGTGAAGACGGCTCGGCACTTGCCGCAAGATTGGCCGTTGTAGTTGCCGCACGAGTCACATGGGTCGTAGCAATCGGCGGGTTCGTTGATCCACGGGTCGACGTACAGTTCGCCGCATCCGTCGCAGGAATCGCAACCGCCGCAGGCGTCACCGCAGGCGCCGCTGTCGCAGCCGACCCCAGGACCACAGGGCCCGCAAGCGTTCCACATGGGACCGACACATCCGGTCGACATCAGCAAACAGACCAGCGTCAACACGACAGCATAGGAGGATTTCATCGGGACGATCCGTGTCTCGAACAGGTGGGAGGACAAATGGACGACGCATTCGACTTGAATGAATCGTCTTGTTTCGTCATCGACACCTCAGCCGGCAAACTCCACCCAAATTGAATGTGAGCGAGGGAAGAATTGAGAAGTGGCTGGAAAAAGGGTCAAGTTGGCGGGGAGTAGCCTTGCTGACGCGGCGGGTGGGGTTTTTGGTGCGGTCCGAATTCTTGGCGAATCCGGCTACGGATGAAGGAGGCGTCAGTCTTCTGCGTTGGGATCGCGTGGTGAAGGGAGAACAACCGGGCATGGATGGAGGCGGGGCTCGACGGAACATTTGAGACAAATGTTCTACTCTGGTCGCGCGGTGAAGACGCCTTGCTGACGCGGCGGGTTATGACGTGATGACGATAGCGGGTCGTTGCATTGATTAGCCGATGGCCGTTAGGCCCGGTTCTTGTTCGGCGAATCCTGATGACCGCGATCCCGACAGGCTCACGCTGGGCCTTGCTGACGCGGCGGGTTGGGATCTTGGTAGGATCCGAATTCTTGGCGAATCCGGCTACGTTGGCGTGTTGTCGTGCGGGTACGGGGGCGGGACTCAGCCTGGTGGCCAGGTCATTTTGCGGCCGCCGAGCAGGTGAAAGTGGACGTGCGGGACTTCTTGGCCGCCGTCAGAGCCCGTGTTGACGACCAACCGATATCCGTCGCCCAAACCTTCGTCTGCAGCGACCTTGGACGCGACGACGACGCAGCGGCCCATGGCCTCCTGGTCCTCGTCCGTCAAATCCGCGAGCGACACGATCTCGCGTTTGGGGATGACCAAAATGTGCGTGGGAGCCTTGGGGGCAATGTCACGAAACGCCAGACACAGGTCGTCTTCGTAGACGATGTCAGCCGGAATTTCTTTGGCGATGATTTTCGAAAAGATGGATGGCATGTTGCGATACAAACGGAGGTCGCGGGCGCGTCAAATGGATGCCCAACAAAAGGTGTGGAGTGAATTTAGGTTATCTTCACTGTGTTCGAATTCCTAGATGTTCGAGGACGAAGAGCTGCCCGATGAGCGAAACCCGACGTCAACGTTTGCAAGCCATCCTTTACCCGCTGGCCTACCACTCTCAGTTTCGCCAGAGCGAACTCTCTGAATTGGTGGAGGAAACCCAAGCGGCCTTTGTCACTCGAACCATCAATGCGGTGGTGCGAGCCGGAGTGTTGGAACGCACCCATTCCGACGATGAGCTTCACTACACATGGGCCTCGCGTGACCCGATCGAATTGATTGACCGATGGATCCAAGATCAGATTCATGGTGACCAAGTCAAAGAGCGACCGGAAGAAGAACGACCGCGAGAACGTTTGTTGCGTGATGGTGCGGCGTCGCTGTCCAACGCCGACCTGCTGGCGATCCTGATTCGCGTCGGCGTGGTCGGTGAATCGGCCACGACGGGAGGCACAAAGCTGGCCAATCACTTCGATGAGGAGCTGGACGCGATTCGCGAACAAAGCGTTTCGGAATTGCGACACATCACCAAAGCGGTGACGAAAGCCAGTTACTGCCAAATCATGGCCGGGATCGAACTGGGCCGGCGAGCAACCGAAGCGGCTCGCGAACGTCCGGTGCAGATTGTCAAAATCACAAGCACCACGGAAGCGACCGAGTACTGCGCACAGAAGTTCGCTTACTTGGCTGGCGATGCGGTGCAGGAAGAGTTCCACATCGTGACGCTGGACACCAAGCACAAACCGATTCGCACGCATCGCATCACCGTGGGAACGCTGGACAGTTCGCTGGTGCATCCTCGCGAAGTGTTCCGGCCGGCGATCCGAGACGCGGCCGCCGCGGTGTTGTTGGTGCACAACCATCCGTCAGGTGACCCAACGCCCAGCCGCGAAGATCATGCGGTGACGGAGCGTCTGACGGAGGCCGGCAAGCTGATCGGCATCTCAGTGCTGGACCATATTGTTGTCGCGAAGGAGCGATGCCTGAGCCTGCGGGAGTGCTGATGGTAGCGGGGCTCTGCGCGCGGCCTTGCTCACGCGGCTGGTTGCGAAGGCGTAGCGGGGATCTGAAATCTGGCGATTCCAGCTACGGTGATAGCGGATCGCTGCATCAATTAGCCGACGGCCGTTAGGCCCGGTTCTGTGATGGTGGAACCGAGGCTAACGCCTAAACGGCTTAATAACGCGGCGGGTTACGACGAGATGGCGAACGGCTGGCAGGTTCAAATGAACGACGCGACCGGCATGACCAGGATCTTGCCGTCGCCGATGCGGCCGGTCTGGGCCGCCTGCTGGATGGCTTCGACGGCGCGTTCTACCATCGAATCTTCCATAACGATCTCGATTTTCACCTTGGGCAGGAAGTCCACGACATATTCCGCACC
>NZ_DDGH01000016.1:0-286 GCF_002337565.1 Rhodopirellula sp. UBA1907
ACAAAAAGTGTCGCCAGTTCCACTGGCAGCTGAACGACTGGTGACAAGATCACCACAATGTTGCGAGTCGTTTTGCCGGCGACCACCGCGTGGTGGATCGCTTGCACGATCTCGGCCGACTGCAGGAAGCGATGAAAGTTCTGCAGGACCAGAATGTTGGTCCCTTCGCCTTCGCGGTTTCGAAACGCGTGGATCGCTGCCAGTGGATCCTCGGCATCGGCAATCGGCGGACTGAGTCCGCGATCAATGTCCCAGGTGGACAGGCTCCACTGCTCGACACCGCACA
>NZ_DDGH01000016.1:444-43654 GCF_002337565.1 Rhodopirellula sp. UBA1907
ACAAAAAGAAAGCCCGGTCAGCTTCACTGCTGCCGGGCTTGTTCGTTGATGTTGGATGGGTTGGTTTGATGAAACTCCGCTTTCAATCGTTCGCTCTGCCGCGAACCCAAAGCGTGTTCCAAGAACTCACTGGCTTGGCGACATGAACTGCCGGCAAAGCCTTCCGTTTCGATCTTCGTTGAGCCATCGGACGCAACGATCACTTGAATGATCTTCATCGTTCAAGCTCCCACGTTGACGGATAACTGGATCCTTCCGCCCTCGAGCGAACGCTCGGTCACGGAGTATCCCTTGCGGCGAGCTTCCAGTTTCGTCTTCTCGACCGCGTAGGCCTGCAAGAACTCGTCCAGGTGTTGCTGGTTGCCCCAGTAGCCCTGGTAGTTGTCGAACTTGGACTCGCCGGTCGCGAGGTCAAAGACCACCGGGTATCGCCACTTGGCAAGCTGAACCGCCAAACCTGAAACGGTCTGGCTGAACAGCTTCACCTCTCCTTCGACGGGATCGTCCAAGCCCAGTCGATCGCAAGCCTTCCGGACCGCTGCCGCGTCCCGGACCTGGGTCGAAATCTGCACCACGTGCGACATGCCTAATCTCCCTGCGTACAAAAGTGCTGGTGGCAACGCTGCCACCTTCACCTCTACGTAGCGCAAAACGTCGGGGGATTTAGAACGTTGGCATGTTGTTAAAGCCAATAGCCAATCCCAACATGTTGCCCCCCCCCCCATCCATCTAGCGAGCTTCGACGAGCGAGTGATGGTGCATGCCGCACACAATTGCCGCCAAACTCAAGAAACATCTTCAGACGTGTCTTCCACCTGCATCTTGTCGCCCTCGGCTAGATCAGATCTCTCACTGGGGTCGGCGGTCTGAGGATAAATCGCGAACAATTCACGTAATTTCTCGAGTTGAAGGTGTGTGTCTTCGTCCTCGGTGCCGTGTTCGGCCGCTTCGAGGTGAGATTGAAGCAATTGACTCGCTTCGCCTTTCACACCCGAAAGAACTCGATCCTGCCCGATTAGAAATTCCAGCAACCATGCTACGAGCTCGCCGTCCGCTCCGTCCAACGATCGTGCAGTGATGGTTGCCAAATCCTCTGGCGAAAAATCGATATCTGCCAACAGGATCGCGTCGCCGTAGATGGTGACTGCGATCGAATTCAAACCGCACGTTGCGGAATGGATGTTTGCCAACGCTTGTTTACCCAAGTCCTTCTTGAGTGACGGGGATAGCTTACTAACCAGCGAGGCGACGATGGCCAATCCCTCTGTGTCTAACTCCAAGTCACCACGTGCGAAATCACCGGCGACGTTTTTCATTGCCGTTTTGAATGACGACCCAACGAACGACTTGGAATGCTCGTTCTGGATCTTGCCGGCAAGCACCACGAGTTTTCGCTCTTCTACTAGATCCGTCTGCCACTGTTCACGAGAAACTTTCCCGAGTTTCTTGGCAAAGGCGTCGGCGACGACGAGCTGACTGGGGGGCGGGCCGAAATCGAGAATGACCTCGACGCATTCCCGGACCTTATCCACAAGAGGATCGCCGTTCTCTACGAGGCTAGCGCATAAATCCGTATTTTGAACCAGTTGCTTTACGACTGCATGGACGTCGGCATCCCGATTCTCCAATCGATCAACCAGCAACCTCGAATTGGCTTTAACATAGCCTGTACCCACGGCGAGACTCGCATCGCCATCGTTTGACGCCAGCTCAATGAAGTCAACCTTGATTGCGACAGAGGCTTGCTTCCCAAGCTTTCCGACGATATTGCGGACATGGTAGTCGCAAAGTTTCCGCCAAACTGGCTCGACTGCCTCAAGGCCACCGTCCCTACAAAAAGCCTTGTATTTGTTCCGGGTTGCATCGGCCACCCCACCGAATTGCTTGTCGATGTCCATCGCTGGGTGAGAGTAGAGCAGTGACGCGATCAATGATTCCTTCACAATCGCCAACGCGTCGGCATTGGTCCAGCAGTCGAATATCGCCCTCGCTGTATTGTCGTCGCGCAGGTGAGCAGATGCGGACTCTTCGCCCTGCAACCGTAATGAATGCAGTCGCTCGATACAAGCACTGACCGTTTCGACGGCTTCTCGAGTTGGCACGGTTGCTTTGGTAGTCAAAGTCTCATGCAGCACCTCGCAGATCGCCGATCCGTCGATTCCACTACGAATCGTGGACAACTCCGCGAATGCGCGGACATGCAAGTCCTTCAGTTCCAATCTACCCTCGTCATCGACGCTTCCGGCTCTCTCACACAGCTCCTGCACAATCGACTCTGACGAGCAAATCGGATCAATAAAGACGAAACCGCTTTCATCGACGGCACTTGAAGCAGCAACATCAATCCATTCGGACGCCTCCATTGCGACCTTCCAAGTTCCAGCTCGCTGAGGGTTGTCCGGCACAACGGACGCTTCGCGTAGAGCCTTAACCAGCGACAGCTTCGCAATGACGTCGATGTCTTTGTTGGTACTGCGGGCGGTTCGCTCGCCAACCTCCCTGACGATTGACCGCATCTCGGCACCGCTGTCAATCCGAAGACACGCAACCAAGCCGTCAATCGTTTCCTCGCTGAGCGGATGCCAGACCATTCGCTCCTTACCTATTTGCTCTCGGATGCTCTCACGAATTTTTTCGGCGGCGTACGGCAACTCATCTTCATCTAGAAACTGAAGTCCTTTGACCCAGGTCGTCAGCCCCTCGGGCGACAGCGAATCAACCTGTTCTTCAACGATCCCCAAAAGAACGATCCAGAACGCTTCTTCATTTGTTTCGCGGTAAGACGACAGTGTTTCCAGTTCGCCATCGTTGAGGGCAGATTCGATTTTCTCCCACAGCAAGATCTGAATCGCCTCACTCGGCTCAACGTTGAAATGAACCGCTGCCAGATGATCGACAAGCTTTGGTCCACACAGCCGCAAAGCGGCCTTTGATGGAAAATCAGGACATTCCTTGTCTTCCTCCTTTCTTTCGCTATCCGGCAAACGCTCGATCCGACGACGCAAACACTCTTCATACTGACTTCGGTCCGCTGAATGAAGGACCGCATACGCGAGATCCGAGGCAGGAATCCTGATGCCGTTGTGATTCCAAATATCCCACAGAACGGCCAACGCGTTGACGTGAAGCTTCAGTTGCCGAGGGACGATTCGCTCGACTCGCTCACGCCGAACCAAATCGAAGACCTGAATAGCTCGCTCCATGTCGTTCGCAGGCATCTCGGGGATTGCCTCTCGCAACATGCTCCGTAGATGTCCCTGCCAATTCGAGAGCGTGGGTGGTGGCGTCGTAAATCGAACTTGAAACGTCTTCTCAAAGAACGACGCCGCACTCGTTACCGCGCCGGCATCGCCCCAAAGCTTCTGCAATGCCGCAGGCGTGTAGGGGACTAGCAACGAGAACTGGTTGCTCCAACCATTGCCATCCAAAGCACGCTGGCTCACGAAGGTTTGCAAGTTGGACCAAATGGCGAGACTCTGCTTCGCGGTCAATCGGTCCAAGTTGTCCACAACTAGCACGATTCGCTTGTCAGTGCCTTCGATCGCTTCACTGATCAACTCTGAAAATCGGCTTTCAAACTCCACTGACGTCGGATCCGATGACTCGTAGGCATCCGATTCGCTTTCAAGCGTTCCTTGCTGAGCCAGGAAGCTATAATTTACGGTTGCAAAGCATCCCCAGTAGCGACGTGGTGCCACTCGACGGCAATTGAATGTCCATCGTTTCAGCAGGTTTGCCCGACCGCGTGGAATCCAACCAACCGACGTGCGGAGAATGTACCCAAGGTGTAAAAAAAGCAACCGCGTCGCCGCGACGAGAATGGGGGCAACAAGCAACAGCAGACCGATTGTTATCGGCCACTGCTTTATGTGATCCCAATCAAGAACGAAATCTTCCTTCGACGTCTGAGCCCGACTAACAAGCAAACCAACGGGAACAAGGCCGGTTGCAATCGCGACCCAGATGCCGAATCCCGAGGGGCTAGATTTCTTCGTCTCTCTGCTTTTGCGGTGACGCTGCGAGAGGCGTTCCTTTTCTCTATGCCACTTTTCTGGAATAAGCCCGTCGCAGTGGTCCATCAACTCGTTGATCAGCGTTTCAAGAAACGCTCGCCGTAGAGGATCCCCTTCGTGCGACCAAGCGTCAAAGATGATCAGTTTGATATTCTTGTGCTTGTCCAGCTGATTGCTGAGCAATCGCACGATGGTGGACTTTCCAGATCCATAGTCGCCCTCGAGTCCGATGGTTCCGCCACCTTCTTCCGAGACGATGCGACGTTCAATCGCGGCTGCGATACTTGCATGGGGACCAATGCCGTCGGCCCCCTTGCCGAAGCCGTCTTTCTTAGCAGGTTCATCACGAAGAATTCTGATCATAGCTGCCGGTGCCCTTGTTGCTCAGTATGCGTTGCGTCCCCAAAGCAAAGTGACACGCCCAAACCCTCTTGGTCGGACCTCCCTGTCCCTCGTCACGAATTATGTGGCACGCATCTTTGCGTTTCTTTGATTCGAGATATATCGTTGCCGACCATCTCGGCACCGTCTATAGCATATTTAATTCATACGAGGAACAAGTCTGAAAGACGCAGCCAAAGGACGTCGATATCCTTTCGCACCGCGAGGGTTTCCTCTCGCGAACCGGGGAAGATTGGACGCGTCATTCCGTGAGCGCCTGCCATGAAACAGATCTAATTGAAATCCTTCAAACCGAGCCGGACGGCAAACCCATTCGGAACGATTACAACGTCGACCGAAAGACGCGATGATCAAATCGAAAGGAGCGTGAACAAGCGATCGTGCAAGGACCGAGGCGTCACATCACACGACTCCGGAGCTTTGAATCCGCTTCGATGCCCCGCCTGCTGACTTGAATGTCGTTTGGAAGGTACCCCCAAGGCAGCAACTGACAACCGATCCTCCGACTATGAAGCGGAATCCATAATCTGCCTCCATAAATCCACCATCGCTCGAATTGCACCGATGAAGTACCGGGCTTCGTCGAATGAACACGTAAACTGGTCGAACTCATGTATGACGGGATTTCTATAGGAACCGTTCAAAGACATTCCGATGCTGGCCAGTCGGGTTTCGGCTGACGTTGACGTTGAAACGCGAAGCCTGGCACTCAAAATCCGAGCGAGGCTCACATTATTCGCCTTAAGGAAATCTCCCGGCCACACGCGGCGGGCTATTGCTTCAATCAACGGGAGAAGTCGAACAATCGTGTCCTTTGGGTCGACGTCGCTATTCGTTGTGAGTTCTTTCTCGACAACCCTAATCTGCTTAAGAACGTCGTCGGGCTCGTCTTCGGGCGTCAATCGAAATGAGCGAGGCGCAGCCGATTCCACATCCGCTGCCATCACGTCGGCGTCCACGTCATGAAGCACTCCGAGAACGTCTCCGAACGCCAACCAGAAACACATCTGTGCATGCCTCGCGTCCATGGTTGCCGCCTTGGCAGCATCAAAGTGCGGGTCCGGACTCGATCCTTCTACAACCTGAAAGTGCAGGTCGACAATTTGCTCCAGAATCGTTTCCGCGTAATGGCAACGCTGCACGATGCGCGTAGATTTCACTTGTTCAGCGAGTGAGGCAACAGAAGCAGTGAGTGTTGGTGGACTGTCTGTGTCGATTGGCTTGACCACTCCGACCAAACGAGAGAGGTACGCTTCGTTTGACTCGCCAGGAGCCGGAGGAGCATCGTCAGGCGGAACCAAATACTCCGTCACTTCGTTCATTGGGTCGGTCACCTCCCATGCATAATCATAGAAAGCGTCAATTCGACTCAAGAGCTCGCCGAACAACTCCCCTGCCTCAAACAAGCTAGAGCAATCGTTGGCAGACACCAGTTTAGCGATGATGTTCTCGAGTTCCTCAGGATCATCGGATTCGGTTGGGATACCAGTCACTGAATTGACGACGCGCTCAAATTGATTCAGGGCTAAACTGTCGCTCGCACACATCACGAGCAGGTCGAAGAATGACCGACGTGGGTGCTCAACCTTCAGGTAAGAATACTCCCCGGCACTATTAAAGAAGACGCGGCAAAGATCACCTTTGGAGGTACCAACTCTATCGCCAGGGATATCGCTAATCCAATGAATGTCATCGGGTAGTTCAGTCGCGACTATCGGCACTTTCTTTAAGCTGCGAAAGCTAGGGAAGTGCGGCCTTACGCGGGATTCCAAAAGACTCATGAACCTCACTTCGTGACTTGGGTTGGCCAATAGTTTCGCCTTGTACTCGCCCAGGCAGAGCCCCAGCAGCAATGCTTCTGAGGGCGAAATCACGAACAGTTCACTTGAAGACATTTGGGTATCCTGCCGGCTTGGCACTGGTCGGGTTTAGTATTTTCATGACACCGTTGCTGCGTCTACCAACCACGCTCGCGAGCCATCTGCATCAAGCAGGTGTTTCTGCAACACCTCCCGCTCAACCCAGTCGGGCATGAGGGGCTGAAACTTCGTTAGTCGGTAGTTAGGGATGGCGGCGGTGATGGATGCGTGGAGGGCTTCGTTGGTCCAGAAGTCTTCGGTGGCGATGTGAGTGATCGCTTCGCCTAGCCAGGCGGAGGTTGGGCTGTCGCCTCTGATCTTGATGGCGTAGTTGTCGGGGGTGAACGTCCAGGTTGGTTCAAGGAACGCTAGGGCGTATCGGAGGGTTGAATTGATGCGCCCTCCAGCGAACGTCCACCAGCGGAGTTCGTGGGTGTCGCCGTCGATGCCACCGGCACGAGGCGTGAGAAAGCTGCCTAGGTTTTGGCGTTCCTCTCGCAGGACTTCGCGAGACTGGTTCTCGAGGTAGGCATAGTCTTCATTCGAGGTAAGCACCCGCAAAACTTGTTGGCATAGGTCGTAGCCGAGAAACTGTGGCAAGAATCCGCCCCAAGTTGGTTGGCGGCCCATCGTGGACGGCACCACAAAGATCCGGCGATCGTCGTGGTTGATTTGGTTGACGGCCCAGGGGCGTCCACCGAGAAGGAAGCTGCTGACGTCTTCGACGAGACGGTCTACGTAATCTTGGGTGAGCGAACCAACAGGTTGACCAGCCAGTGTCATCACGGCGTAGGTCTTCGGCGAAGAGAAAACCGCGAACAACTCCATGAAGTTGCGGCGACCGAAACGACGCTCAGCGGTCGGACCGAGTGACAGCAGACCGCTCGACAAGACCATGGATCCATCCTCCACCATCCACGCAAGCAGACGGTCAAACTCGTCGCGGTTGATCCCACTGAAGTCGGGCAGCCGCGAAAGATGCTCCCAGGCTTCCTCGGGGCGCAGGCCGCCCGTGGACAACGACATCGCGAGCAATTGGTGAATCAGGACTGGCCAACAACGGTCATTCACCTCGACGTTCTCGACCCAACCGGTCTTTGCGAGTTCGATGATTGCGATCGCCTGTAGAACACCTTCGCTAGTTTCGCAATAGAACGACGTGTTCGCGGGCGTGTCGCCGCGGCGCCCCGTTCTGCCCATTCGCTGCATGAATGAACTGACCGTATCGGGTGCCTCGGATTGCAGCACGTAGTCTAGATCGCCAACGTCGATGCCCAGTTCGAGCGTTGACGTGCAGACAATGCAAGCGTCGCTGCCGCTGTGGAACTGCTCTTCAGCGAACTGACGCTCTTCTTTGGATACCGCACTGTGGTGGACGAAAACTTCGGTCCCTTCGCGTCGCATTTGTTCGGCGACCGCTTCGGATGTCGCACGCGATTGGCAAAAGAAAAGGCTTTTCGAACCACGAGCCTTTCGGGAGGCGGCATTGGCGATGGACACCAAGCCATCGCGGTGAATGACCTGCAGGTGTCGCTCAACGGCTTTCTTAGGCGGATCAACAACCACACCGTCTCGCTGCGAACTTCCCGTCAGCCATGTCAGGATTGCGTCTGGATTGCCCACAGTCGCACTCAAACCGATTCGCTGCAGGTCGTGTTTCGAACACTGGGCAATCCGCTCCATTACACTCATCAGATGACTGCAAGGTCACTGACACGAGGGAACGCGATGGGGCGGGGATTGCGGTTGGAACTGACAATGCCTGCGGAAAGAGCGCACGTCAGCATCTTGCTCGCGATCTTGTTGCGAGTGGCGATTTGCCATCGACCAGGGACGGTCAATTCAATCCAGCGGCTGACCATGTCGTTATCCACATTACCGGCGGGGCCGTAGTATCGCTCCACCAAGTACTCGCCGGTGAATTTACGGTAGATTGGGTCAGCAAGCTGTGTGTGCCAGTGGCAAATGAGTGCACGGTCGCCCAGCTCCATCGGTCGCCACTTCCCGAGCACTTCCAAAGCGAAGGGAAAGGCGTCGTATCGGTGTCGCATGTCAGCGATCAGACGTTCAACCCGTAGGAACGTCTTTGATCCGAAAGCGGATTTGTCAAAGGCCTGCTCTTTCGATACGGCTCCACCCGCCGATTCGCACAGGTGCCAATACGCACGGGTTGGTTCGATCTCAAGAGTGCATTTCATCATTCGTGTATGCGGCTGCGTCTCCTCCTTGTAGTGCATCGCTACTGATCTCTCCGGAAGTGAGGCATCGGATAGCTATCGGCGATTGGCGCGAGACCAGCGATCAGGCGATTGGTGATCTCACCCAGTTTCTCTGGTGGCTTGCCTTTGAGACGGCGACCCGAAGGTACTTTGGTGAATGACTCTTTACCGAACGAGGTGGCCCACTCCGCAATCAACTCAAGGCTCCACGGCTTCGAAACGATCTCGCCCAGTTGCGGAATTTCATCGCATGGATCCGCGCCGGCCAGCTTCAGTTGTCGAAGTCGATCTTCGACCTTCTCGTCGATAGCAAAACCCAAGGAGAAAAGCGTCAGCAATCGATCGGGATCGTGATCCTTCTCGCGCACGGAAGAATCGTGAAGTCGTGCGGCTTCTCGAACGGCTTGAAATTTCGCCCATCGCCAAGTGTTTGGCAGAAGCTCTTGCAGTTCGTACTCGGCAGCATCACCCACCAAGTCAGTTCGCCACCACCCGAGCCGCCTTGTTGCGGGATCATCGTTCGATCCCGATTCACCTGCCCACGCAACGATCAGTTGGGCAGCAAGCAACGCATCAATCTCGCCTCGGAGCGGTGTCGCTGAAAGTACAGATGCTGTCGCTGCATTCGCTTCGCTCATCGAACAATCACCCCTCGCCCGTATGTTGACCTGAAAGTGCCGGCAACATACGCTGCGTCAGGGCGCAAGACAATCAGGGGCGTTCACAACCCACTCTGTAGCGAGCGATGCGATGCTGTTCGGAAAAAGAGTCAAAGAACTGCGACTGCAACGCAATTTCACACAGCAATACCTTGCCGACCAGATGGACGTCAGCGTCTCGTACATCAGCAAGGTTGAGAACGGCAAACTGCACTTCGGTGATTACCCGTCGGAGAAGTTCATTCACAAGCTGGCAGCCGAACTGACCGCGGATGAGGACGAGTTGTTACTGCTGGCGGATAAGGTGCCTGAATCAATTCGAAAACGGATCCGACAACGGCCGGAACTGTTTCGAAAGCTTGCCGGCTGCAGCAAGCGTCAGCTTGATGAGCTGGAACAAATGATGAACACGCCTAGCTAGCCCCTCTCCGCCAAACCAGATCCGAAGCTTGGAGCAAACATGACCGTGGAAGTGGGACTCTGGCGTTTGGGCGACCGGCCCGAGAAAGTTCGTTTCGTGCCGATCCCGAAGGAGGAGAAGCTCGAAGACATTCTCGCAGCCGACCTGAGCATCCTCGATCCGAGATTGCTTCTGATCGGGCGTCAGGTGTTGACCGGTTTCGGAAAGTACATCGACCTGCTGGCCATGGATGCCGATGGGAAGCTGGTGGTAATCGAGCTGAAACGAGACAAAACACCTCGGGAGATCGTTGCCCAAACCCTGGACTATGGATCGTGGATTCGCGAACTAGAAAATGACGCGATTGCAGCGATCTTTGATGCCTTCCTAAGCAAATATCACCCTGAGCAATCCGGCATCAGTCTCGACGATGCATTCCAGCAGAAGTTTGGCGGCATTGAACCGCCGGAAAATTGGAACGAAGGTCACGAGCTGTTGATCGTCGCCGGCCACTTGGACGCCAGCACCGAACGCATCGTCAACTACCTGAACGATGAACATGGCGTCGCGATCAACGCTGTATTCTTTCGTTTCTTTGTCGATGAAGGACGCGAGTACCTGAGCCGTGTTTGGCTGATTGACCCTACAGAGGTTGAGGTGAAGTCCGTCGAGGCAAAAAGCGGCGAACCGTGGAATGGCGAGTTCTACGCCAATTTCGGACACGGCGAGTCGCGTCGGTGGGAAGACGGACGCAAGTTTGGCTATCTTGCCGCCGGCAACGGCACGTTCTACGTCAAGACGTTGGCTCTCCTGGAGCCAGGCAACCGCATTTGGGTGAACGTACCGGGAACTGGCTATGTCGGCGTGGGAATCGTTGAAGGGGAGCCGACCCCAATCGGCGATTTCAGAGTGCCCCTGGAAGACGGAACGACGAAGCCCATCGCCGATGTGATCTCGCCGGTCCCTAACATGGACCTGCCGGAAGATGAGATTGAGCACTACGTCAAAGTTCGTTGGGTGGAGACGACTTCTTTGAATGATGCTGTCAAGGAAAGGGGACTCTTCGGCAACCAAAACACGGTGGCGAGACCGAAGTCGGCAAAATGGGCCCACACGATCGAACGACTCCGCAAGCGCTTCCGCATCAAGGACTGACGTCAATTCGCCCCCCTGCCCTGGAGTCGTTCATGCGACGACGTTGTGGTGAGCAGCAGCGAGGCCCAACAAAACCAACTGGCCCAGTAACTCAACAACCCCGAGCTCGCCGCCAAAGTTCCAACGAGTGATTTTCGACTTGCTGCTGGCGAAGGGTGCGTGAGCACTAGCCGCGTCCCTTCTTTTCAAAATCTCTGCCACGATCATCCGATTGAGACATTCTTCAAGACAAGAGGCATCACCTATGCCACCGACGAAAGCTGAAGTTTCTAACGCCTATCGAGCTCTCGAAACGTTCATTTTGGAGCTAGAACTTTTCAACAAAGCTCGTGAAAACATGGTCAGAGCTAGCGTTGTCAGTCCAGACGAGCAAGAGCGATTTTCAGAGCTTCACGGCGGGGTACAGCGAGGTCTTTCTAGAGCCCAAATGGGTCTAGAGGACGCCATCAAGCTATACGCACCAATCGCTCAAGCAATCACCAAATTGGAGCTAGAGCTTCCTGCCTCGCAATCCCAGCCGGGACCGCCGCAGCAAGATATCATCACTCCGCTTCGACACTACATCGATCAACTTGAATGGATGTGGATGCGCCCTGAAGCGAGCAATCCCCAAGTCCCGTTTGTATTGGAACAGCTCCCGGGGCAGATTGCCGCGGAAAGAGAGGCCTGGAAATCTTGGTTCAAAAAGCAGGACGAAACAACACCAGAGCAAGATTCTCCGATGCATCCGGAAAACTGGGACACCCGCAACCCTTCCGAAGACATGCCAAAATGGCCGCTCGAACCCGAACCAGCGAGTTTCGAGGGAGTCGACCTGGAAAGTGCTCGGTGGATGTATTGGACGATTCGCGCCTATTGCCTACTTAAAAAGAGTAAGAACGAGGCGTTTGCTCAATACAAAAAAAAGTTCTCGCGAGAGGATAAGAAGCTTCGCCACAGATCCACTCTGAACATTTGGGCATCGGACTACGCCAAATGGGCAGACCTGCCGGCTGTGGTAGTTCCCCGCCAGCCAAAATGACAATCTGGCATGACTTGGCCGTCGCACTGTAGCGACTGACATGATGCGCATGACGATGCGCAAAAATCATTTTGCGCAGTGTGCCACGACTCCAAATAGAAATTTGGGGACTTGAGACCTTCTCCGGATGCGCAATCGCGTGCGCATTCCGAATGCGCATTCTTGACATGCGCACCTCTTGTTTTTGGCATCCCAATCGCTTCAGAGCCCCATCGCTCACACTCGGCCTGTCAGGACATCACGGGACTGGCAGAGCTGAATGAGTTCAACGCTGTCAGTTTGATTCTTACAGCGTTGAAGTGCGGGCACGGACAAACCACGTGAGATGCTTGATGCGGACTCGTTGTCCCACACGCCATATCGTCTCACTGAATTCGCGAAGAGAGGAAGGACACAATTCACATGACCAAAGATCATTCCTGCACAGTTGACAAACACGCAGCTACGAATGAACCGGAACCTTTGTGGACCTACGAAACGGCGTCGCGACGCTTGAACTGTTCCCAACGCCACCTGCAACGGCTGATTGACTCAGGCAAAATTCCGCCACCACTTCAGGTTGGGGGCCTCTACCGGTACCAACCCGAAGTGATCGAGGAGTGGATCGCCGCACAAGCTTCAAAGGCAACAAACATCAAAGGCGGACGCCCCCAGTGAAAGACCAACGAACTCGGAAAACCTCTCCCGCAAACGCATCGGAGAAACGTCAAGACGGGAACCTAGGAGGCGGTGGTTCCACTCCGTCGTCAATAGGTTGCGAGAAAGAGACCGCCAATTCGTTGTCGGCAAAAATGAAAAGCGAACAACCGGCCACAGACGCCAATCAGCAACCGGAAGTTCGCTTCACTACATCCGAAAACTTATCAACAGAAAGCTTTGACATGCTCGTCCTCCATTTTAGCGAGTGCAGTCCGGAAGTCCATGGAACGGCACTTGAATCGCTATTCATTCCATCATCGTCCGCTGATTTTGAATGGCGAGACACTGTCGATGGCAAGCGACACTTCGACCCGGATGGCATATCCGATTTTTCCTACGAGATACCAGACCTTCAGGATGAAGGAGGCTCCGCATCAATATGGACCGGTACACCAACGCCTGCGGATGACGACTTCTCGTTCCAGCAGATGCGCGACGACGTCGACGTCGTTTACACCCGGACGCCAATAACCGACGAAGTGAGTTAGTCGGCAGCTAGTTGCCCTCTTCGGCAACAACGTCAAACCAGGCCGCTCCTGCGTGAGCGGCCATCGCCTGGGCCCGCCGATGCGGACCAGAGGAAGACGTCTTCGACACTGTCAATCTGGAGCGATTTGCTTCAGACACCGCTGAAAGTGCGCGCATCACGAAGTCAGATTGACTTCCCCCGGAACGCTCCAGCTTTCAGCGATCCAAGACGTGGGGGCCTCGGCCATCTCGTCTCTGATTCAATCCACAACCATCTGCTAATAAGTGAGAATCGATGGGAAAACTAACGGACATACTTAACCGTCAAGGCAAGCTAGCAAGCATCGAGGATGCTTGGGAATCTACCCCGGAAGCTTGCGATGAGGATGTGCTCCCCAAGGGCACCTACACGGCGAACATCATCAAAGGAGAAGCGATCGAGTCGCGATCAAACCAAACTCCCGGCTACAAACTGACGTTTGAAGTCACCGAAGGCGACCGAGCAGGGAGTCGGTTCTGGCACGACTGCTGGTTTACAACAGCCGCCTTGCCTCGGGCGAAACGTGACCTCGGGAGATTGGGGGTGACATCCCTAAAGCAGCTGGAGCAACCGTTGCCTGCGATTTATCGATGCGAAGTTCAGTTGACCATCCGTCGCGATGACGAGGGTGGAGAATCAAACCAGGTTCGCAGCTTCAAGGTCCTGGAGGTGATCCAACCTAAGCCGGATCCCTTCGCCCCTGAAGCCGACGAATCAGGAAGTGCCGCCGTTGCCGAGGACGACCGACCAACCGCTTCGGTTGCGTCTGAGAAGTCAACGGATGAGTCAATCGTCGCCTCGACTAACACTGAAAAACGCCCTGCTGCTAGGCGTCGCAAGAAGGCAGTGAAAAAGAACAAGAAGAAAGCGGTGGGAAAGCCGGCGGCCGCGAACAAGCTTCCAGCAGGGGGATCGCCTAATGAGTTGTGATCATACGCTTGGGTTTCGCATCGAGGGTGGATGTTCCAACCAACGCAAGCTCGTTGACTACGATCGAGCGTTCTTGGCATACGCCTCTTGCGACCCACTCGCCAAAGTTGAGTTTGAAGGGTTCCTCTCACCGTTCCAGTACGACGAAGCTATTCGTTGCCGGTGTCAGGATGCAGGACTGCAACTCGACGTCTGCGGGTTCGATGGCCGTTGCTGGTCAGCGTTTGTTTGGTTCGATATCGATCGAGAAAACAACGTTGCCGCTGCGACTCAAGACGCGCGACGAATGGCAGCGTCTCTGCTTCAGCGATACGGCCTCAATGACGAAGAGCTCTTGCTCTTCTTCTCGGGCTCCAAGGGGTACCACATCGGTCTCCCAACGTCGCTGTTTGAGCCGCGGGCTGACAAGCAGTTCAACCGCTCGTGCAGGATGCTGGCAGAGGAACTGGCAAAGGTAGCTGAGGTCGCGATCGACATGTCGATCTATTCGAAGGTCCAACCGCTTCGTGCTCCCAACAGCAGGCACGGAAAGACAGGACTTCACAAGCGATTCCTCGCCTTCGATGAACTGCTGAATCTGAAACCAGAGAAGGTTTTGGGTCTGGCAGAAGAGCCGATGGAGTTTGACCTGCCGCTACATCCTAAACCTCACGAGCTTGCTTGCGAGGACTGGGACTTGGCATGCCGAATGGCCACTGAATGGGCGAATGAAACGGTCGTCTGGGATGAGCACCGATCGGAACTCAACCAATTGACCGTCGACTTCATCCGCGACGGAGCTGTTGAAGGTGAGCGTCATACGCGGCTTTATTCAGCTGCGGCCAACTTAGGTGAATTCGAATTCACCGAGCGACAAGCAGGTGTGGTGCTCGGCCCATCGGCTCTCGATTCAGGTCTATCACAGCGCGAGATTGACCGGACGATCCAAAACGCAATCAACCCAAAGGGAAATTCTAAATGACGTATTCCGCCAGTAATTTCATTCGCTGCGATGAGCTGCTTCCCGAATGGCGAGAGGATATCCTCATCGGACATCCTCCTATCCGTTATGAGCTGGGGAGGGAACTCGGAAGCTTCCACTTCACCCCCGGAACAGTCGCCATTCTAGGAGGTGCACCGGGTATGGGTAAAACGGCTTTCACCATGCAATGCGTGGTCGAAGCGATGCTGTTGAACGAAAAGCTACGCGTCTGCGTTGCCAATGTGGAGATGCCTCCCGAACGGCTACTGGAACGGCAATTGAGCCGTCTCAGTGGTGTTCGGCTGGACGACATCCAAACAAGGAAATTGAACCCAAACCAAAAGAAAGGCTTGAAGAAGTCATTTGCGGATCTGGATCGCATTGGCGAACGACTGGTGTTCGTTCAGTCCCCGATGACCCTTGATAACGTGGCGAATGCCGCGGACTTCATCGATGCAGACCTGATTGTGCTGGACTACATCCAGCGAATTCAACCAAAAGGTCAGCACAGTGACAGACGCGGTTCCGTTGACGCGACGATGGACTCCCTTCGTCAGTTTGCAGCGGCGGGTTGTTGTGTCCTTGCGTTGTCCGCTGTTGGAAGATCGAAAGACTCGCGAGGGAGATCGAGCTATTCCGGTGATGGACTTTCACTGGCATCGTTCAGGGAATCGTCGGAGCTGGAGTTTGGAGCCGACGACGCCTACATGCTCGTTCCTGCGAACGGTGCCGACCAAGATAGCACTGACGAAGTCGTCGATGTCAGCCTGCGTCAGCTGAAATCAAGGTACGGGAAGCCGGATCAAATCGATCTCTCGTTTGATCGCTCGATACAGAGCTTTGATTTGAAATCCAGTGAGAGTCCACTTGGTGCCCTCTCTTCTCTGTGGGAGGCGCCAAATGAAAACTAAATCGCTGAGAGACACTCCTGACCGCTTTCGCGTGCTCAACGCTTTCGTGGATTTCACCGCGAGTGAATTACGGAGGTCTGAGCTGCTAGTGTGGATGACTCTCTATCGAGACACTCGTAACCAAGTAGCGTCAACCGCACAGCGAGACATTGCACGCCGTTGCAGTGTCTCGCGTAAAACAGTGGAGAGGTCGGTGAAAAGCCTTGTCGAGCGGGGCTTGCTTCGCGTCGTCCGCCAGGGCGGGTTTCGCAAGGGTTCATCGAGCTACCAGGTGATTCCCCTGAGCCGAGAACGCTACGAAGAACTGCAACGTCCAAAGTAATTGAGACGTGTCGCAATACTCACAACGCCCCGCCGATTCACATGGTCTCGGCGGGGCGTGAACGCTCGCCCGCGTGCACGACGCCGACCATCATCGACGACAAGTGGACCGGGAGATGCGCGGCAGTCGTTTTAAAACGCTACGACATTCGAACCACCAAAACGAATGGCAGCCGTGTTTGCCGTATGCCGGTTCGAAAAGTCATCGACATTGAGAGTCGGTACGGCTTCAATGCGAAGTCAGAGTCAAACTACTTCTGTGAGACAACAAATATGGCACCACAATCGACATCGGGTTCATCGCCTCCGTTGAATAGCACTCGACCACTGACAAAGAAGGAGGTGGCTAAGTTCTTTTCGGTCAGCCAGCGAACCATCGACCGCGGGGGATCTGAGAGCATTTTGCCCGCCGATGCCAAACTGACCATCGGCGGCACAGTCTGTTTCAACCCGCGAGTCTTGGAGGCTTATGTCAATCAATCCGCGATCGAAAAAGGGGGCAACGAGTGAAAGAGAGTTCTCCATTCAGTCATCTCGTCCAGACTTCACATCCCTTGGATTCGGCAATGAACAAAAATGATAAACGACCAACCGTGAACAATGAACTGAAGCCGATCACTCTCGATCCGAAGTGGCCCGCCGCCATGAATGCAGCCGCCGCAGCAGCGTACTGTGGCATCGGCGAGCGGACGTTTCGCTCGCTTGTCGCTTCCGGCTGGGTGGTGCCGCGAAAGATCGGCCCCCGTTGCATCCGCTACCTACGGGTGGATCTGGATCAGTCGCTTTCTGAGCTACCGACCGGTCGTGGCGAGATGCCAGCGAAAGACGCTTGAGGTTGCTCTAACTTGACCGACCGTAGTGGGCCGCTAGCGTTCGAGTTGAGGCGGCTTTTTCTCCTTCCTGCCGGGGATCGGCGCCGGCGGGAAGGGCCATGTGATGCAAATTTGATCCTAACAGTGGTGGAGGAATTCTCGCGTTGGCAAGTCTTTACAAACGAACTCATCGAAAACCGGCTCCAGTGGGTGCGGCAATCACTAAGTCCTGGAAGCCAATTCCGGCGAACGCGGTGGTGACGGACGGCGTCGCAGTATGGAACGACCGCACGGGATGCCAGCGAAGCGGAATCGTGTCGGGCGACCAGGTGCAAACGCTATTTGCGACGATTACAACGGGTCGCGGCCAGTCTCAATCACTTCCGCTCGATCACACGGGCGGCTGGACCTTGACCGCCGATCGCAACTACATGGCCTCGTACACAGATGCCAGCGGGGCCCGAATCCGGAAATCTACGAAGACCACCGACAAGGCGACTGCACAGAGGATTGCGAACAAATGGGAATCCGATGCGAGGCTGCGAGAAACAGGGGTCATTGATGAACTGGCCGAGAAGCTTGCAATGCATGCTGCCAGACCGATCGAGGAACACATCGCAGCATTCATCCAATTTCGAGCGAGTAAGGGAGGGACGGAGAAGCATCGTGCGCGAACGAAGCGTCATATCGAGGAATTTCGTGAGGCTGGTGGATGGCGTCGGATCACCGAGATTGATGCGGATGCCGTGACGAAGCACGTCGGCGAGATGATGTCTCGAAATGCAGCTGCTCGAACCATTCAAAGTAAGCTCCAGTCGATCAAGTCGTTTACGAAATGGCTGGCCGATCATCACCGGCTTCACATCAATCCGTTGTCGATGGTACGCAAACCTGACCCCAACGCAGACCGCCGGCATGAACGTCGAATGTTGCTTCCAGAGGAATGGCAATGGATCGTGACAGCACTCGATCAACAACCAATTGACCGAAATAGCATGTCAGCACATGAACGCGTATTGCTCTACCAGACCGCGATACAAACGGGCTTACGGGCGACCGAACTGGCTGAACTGACTCGAAGCAAACTCATACTGCTCCGCGGTACGCCCCATATCTTGTGCGATGCGGCTGGCACGAAGAACCGTAAACCCGCAAGACAATTCCTCGATCTCAACCTCGCCAACCAGTTGAAAGACCATGTCGCCACGAAGCACCCGACGGCATCGGTCTTCGGCATCGGTAGCCAGGAAGAACTCTCGCGGGGCCTGCGAGCTGACCTTGCCGCGGCAAGGAAACTTTGGCTGCGATCTTTCACGGACGAACAGGAACGCATTGAGGCCGACGCCTCAGATTTTCTTCAGCGAACCAACCACGACGGTGCTCACCTTGTTTTTCATAGTCTGCGGCACACTTGCGGGGCATGGCTGGCGATGAGCGGGGCACACGTCAAGACCGTTCAGACGATCATGCGCCACGGCTCGATCACCCTGACGATGGACCGTTACGGGCACCTTTTTCCGGGTGAGGCCGAGGGTGCCGCGTCAAAGATTGCGGCGATGCTGGGCAAGCCCAGACAACATGCCAACTTGCCTGCGTTGGGGTAGTCCGTGACTTCCGCTGCCACTGGGAAACAGCTATCCTGCCAAACTGGCGGGTTAAAACTCGCGCATGGATGGTGCCAAATCTGTCACCATGGACCTTTGAAAGCCCGTGGCGGCAGGTCGAAATCACGAAAAACACCGTAAATCACGCACCTGCCCAGGTGGTGGAATTGGCAGACACAGGGGACTTAAAATCCCCCGGACGTTTAGTCCTTGCGGGTTCGAGTCCCGCCCTGGGTACTGGAGAAGGCGATCGCACATTAGCGATTCGAATGAAACACCGGTTTTAACTGGTCATTCAACTGCCCCCATCTCATCCCGGAACTCGCTTTCGCAACCTGCTGTCACAAAGCGGGGTGGATTTTGGGGTGGGAGACTCTCTACTCGCGCATGTCGCGTTCTCGTGGTTCGGATCATTCATCGCTGGTTTCCACTTTCGGCCGCGTATCGTTATCCCCGGTACTGGAGTGCACCTAAAACTTGGTGCACGGTTATGAACGTAGGGATCGGCTTGGACCTCGCTGGTGAAACGTACACTCGGAGTAACCGATCCACCCTAGAATCGCGACTGACCAAATCGGTACTGGCAGATTCTCACCCAACAAGCCAGAAGCATCGTGAAAGGGTGCGATCAAGAAACCGTTTCCGCGTGCAGTGGAAAGACCTTGGCGCTCAGAAGTAGCTTGCCTTCTTTGATCCGCAAACTATTCCCTGTGGTAGAAAAACTGGTTTGCTCGTAGCGACCCGATCGTCAATTATCACGTCAAGCCGGCCCGTATTGGACTTTTCAGACTGCGTTGGGAATTCTCGCAGCACAACGAAGTCAGGACCAACTTGTGCCAATGAGTAGACTTGACCGGCCAAAAACAACTTGATCACGACTTGTGCCGAGTATGGACTTCGTTTTCTAACCATGGATCAGTTGACATCAGAGGAACGAGCGTCGGCGTACTGCAGAGAACGATGTTCAGTGCCTGATTTTGGCAATCTGCTGGGGATGGGCCAAGAGGGGTCTGTCTGGCCTACAGATAATGAAACCGCGATCAAGGTATTCGACCGGGAACGAAACTTCAATTCGGAAGTCAGTTGCTATGAAATTCTTCGGGATAATCAAGTCTACGAGATCGACGGATTCACGATCCCTCACTTGATAGACAGCGATTCAGACCTTCTTGTCGTCGAGATGACGATTGTAGCTCCTCCATTTATTCTCGATTTTGGAAAAGCCTACATCAACCACCGGCCGGACTTTTCTGAATTGGTGATGGAATACTACGAGCAAGAGCGAGCAGAAATGTTCGAAGGCAATTGGGACTTGGTTGACTCAGCCGTGTCGTCGCTTGAGCAATTCGGAATTTTCTATTGGGACGCGAGACCCGGCAATATCGATTGCCGGAATCACCCGCGGGCAACGCAGAACAAGTAGTGCATGAAACTAGCACTTTTCGGTCCGAAGGATCGCAAACGTATTCCGCAAATCACCGGATTCGTGAGCACAGTTCCCCTCTCGTTCGCATCGAAAAAAAGCCGCTTCGGCGTGAGCGGTGATCGCTGACGCTGAAACGGCTTGGATGGCTCGCGAGACCCGATCGGATGACGAGCGAGCCTGCATTGAAAGCGTCGTCGATCAGGGAGCGACCGGCAAATCAAAGTCGCCGGACAAGTCGCGGTAGACACAGTGAATGTGGTTGGCTGGGTTGCCGGCTGGATCGGCTTGCGTGTTCACAAACTCGATCAAGAATCGTTCGCCTTGAACGCGGTAGTAGTGGCCGATGCCTGGCTCGAGAGCTCCGGCCCAGGCGAAGTGCACCTTGCTCCAACCGTCTAACTCAATCTGTTGCGAACGTTCGGCTGCGACTTCTTCGGGTGCGACTTGCACATACAAATCGACCACCTCACGAAGTTGTTCTTGCTGATCCGGATTCAAACTCGAGTAGGCAATCCCTTCGGGTTCCCCAACTTCGGGCTGAGGTTCACCGGCGAATCGAATTTCTCCCAAAGCTTCTTCGGCGATGCGGGCGACCTTAAGCTGTTTTGCATCCAACGAGTTCACAAGCTTGAACGCGAGTTGTTCTTCTTGGTTCAGAACGGCGGTGCCTTTGCCAAGCGTGACACTGGTTTCGTTTTTGACAACCGCTGGGTTGGTCGCCAAGAACTGCGGTGTGGAATCAACAACCTTTCCACCACGGCAAACAAAGTTCAGCGACAAGTGGTGCCCTTCGAATGACAATCCCCATCGTGCGTCTTCGCCTTCCGCTTTGACATCGCCGAACAATGTGACGTAGTAACGCTGTGGGTTTCGTTCCCAAGTTCCTTTGCCGGCTTCCATTTCATTGAGAACTTCTTCCAGCAACATGATCCGGTTGGCTTTGCTGTAACCGGCTTCGCTGAGTGCGGAACGCAAAAGACGCAAAGCGGCGGTTCGCTGAGCATCGTTCATCTGCTCGAGCATCAAACCTTTGCGTTCTTTCTTTGGAATGAAGTGCCAGCCGACTCGTTTGGGCGAATCAAACGCCATCACAGCGTCGGCCTTTTGTTCAGTTGTCAGCGTGTCCAAAAACGCGACGGCAAAGGTTTGCATTTGTTCGGCGGGAGAAGCCGCCAATTTCCAACCGGCGAGTCCAACGACCGCGACTGCGAAAAGAGAAAGCGTGGCAAAACGAATTTTGTTCATGGCGGGGAGGTGAAAGGGAGGAAGTGAGTCTCGGAACGGCAACCGATCCGAAAGGAGGGAACCCGGCGGAGCGGGAAATCAGCCACGTAGGGTAATTGATTCCGTCGTGGGAAACACTCTCAGCGGGTGCCACAATTTGCCATGAGGACGAAGAATCGAGACCAATCCCCCCCAGGGGCCGGAGGAAGCGTCCGAACGATCGACTCCGATGCAATCCGAAACATCGGTGTTTCGATCGAACGTATCGACTTGATCGATGCAGCCAATCCACTCTTCGGGCAATGGCTCAGCCGGCGTTTCAGGCGTCCCAGCGATCCGTATTCCAGCTTGAAGCATGCCAATTTGCTGCTTGTCCAGGTTGATCGCCGGCATGTGCGTCAGGCCCTCAATCGGCGGTCGGAGGTATTTCAGCATCGGTTCGGGGGACTTCTTCTCGCGGTCATCGTCATCGAACATGAACTCGCAATCGAGCGTGTCGTCCAGAGTGAATCGCCCGACCTCGTTTCGAATCAACTTGGTCATCACCGCCGCGCATCCACAAGCGGCAGCGACATCCATCCCCAGCGTCCGCAAGTAAGTCCCCGATCCACAACGAACGTCCAATCGCATCATCGGTGGCTCGTACGAAATCAGCTTCACCGAGTCGATGAGAATTCGACGCTTGGGCATTTCGAAATCTTCGCCGCGACGTGCTCTTTTGTGAGCCCGTTGCCCGTCGACCTTGATCGCCGAATGGGCCGGCGGGATTTGCTCCACCACGCCGTGAAAGTCCTTCAGCACTTGCTGGATCTCCGTCGCAGTGGGCAGCTTCACGTCCGTCTGCGTGATCACCTCGGATTCCAAATCGCCTGACTCGCTCGATACACCGAGTTTAAAATCAGCGAGATACCGTTTACCGTGCTGCAGCACCCAAGGTGTCAAACGTGTCGCCGATCCAATCGCCAGCAACACCAACCCTTCCGCCAACGGATCAAGTGTTCCGGTGTGCCCGACCTTCAACTTGCGGAGTCCGAATTCACCGCGCAGTCGTCTTTGGGCGCGGTTGACCAAATCCCTTGAAGTCGCGCCCGCCGGTTTGTAGCAAGGCAAAAAACCGAGCGGGGAATGTTCGCCGTTAGGGTCCATAAAAACGCGTCAACTCAGTGAATGAAAACGACATTGAAAATAAGAAAGCACTGGGCCATCCAAGAACGGACAACCAAACGCTCCCCCCGGTTCAAACCGAAATGGCTCGCAGATACAGGTGACTAACCAAAGCCAAGATGCTCTCGACGACAATGAACAGCATCCTCGCGGTGATCACGCACAACAAGGCGTGAGTGGGATCGGTCACGGTTCCCAACACAATCAATGTCACCCACTCGCGAACGCCGGCGCCACCGGGCAACAACGACGCAAAACCGAGAACCATGCCAAGGCTGATGGCGGCGGTGGCAACGGTCAGCAACTCGTGACCAACAGGCAATCCATTGTAAGCGGGAATGGCCTTCATCACGCAAGCAAAGGACAACCCGATCAAACACCAAGACAACAATGACCAGGCCCAGCCCGACATCAACCGGGGCCAAGTGATCGCGGAAGAGACATCCGCCGCGGCGGTGGACGAAGTGGTTGATTGATCTGCAGTTGGCGCCGCACCGGTCGACTCACCCGTCGATTCAACAGATCGAGACCGAGCCCGAGCTCGTCGCTTGCTCACCAATTCGATGACGCGGCGCATCACGGGAGGAAGAGTCGGTATGCAAGCGGCCACCGCCATCGCCGACGCTGCCCATTTCACCCACTGAGGAAGTGGTGTCGACCACATCAAACATCCCGCCAGCGCACCACCGACGGACATCATCAACAGCGTTTCGAAAAACACGCATGTGGAAGCCCGACCGATCAGAAGCTGCCTCGACGGGGTGTCTCCCATCACGGCTGGCAAACTGGCAGTGTTAGACGTCGACACCACCGCGGACACACGAAGCACCACCACCATCGCTTTGCCGGGGATGTACTTCCCCGCGTGGCCGAGCAACTGAGCGGCAGTGGCCCTCATCAACGAACAGGGAACATGGAATCCGCGCAGGGCTCCATGCAACACGCAAGCCGGTGGCAACAAACCAACGGCGTAAAAGATCGCCGCCAGGATGATCGATCCCAGAGAAACGTTCTGCCACGTCGGAAGAGACTGCAGCAACCGAGTCCGTTCTTCGACCAGCGATTGCCGATCGGCCGAAGATGTATCGACTGATTTTTGGCCGGATGGTTGATCGAATGCGGACGGATTTGTGGCCAGCAACTTTTCATCGAGCGCGTCGACGCGAATTTGCACCGCGGCGACTTCGGTTCGCCAACGCTCGATCGCATCCTTGGCCGCCAAAAGCAATCCAACGACAACCAGAACTGCAATGAGTCGTTTGGCCCAGCGCATCCATCCAGCAGTCCGCCGAACGGGAGCAGGCTCCCGCGATTCGGATTCGGCGGAATCAACCACAGATCGTTGGCTCGGATGATTGTGCCATGAAGTGGCTCAAACGAATGGTCTGACTTCCGGCCCGCGAATCGGTTCGATGGATGAATCGAACTCGCGGACCGGTTGAGCAGACAGGTTCATTCGCTCCAAGAGCAACGAATCAGTTGTCAGCGAGAGGTTCTTTTTTCTCGGTGATCACTTCGGTCTTTTCAGACATCTCTGCGTTCAACTCGATGTAGCTCTGCCACTCTTCAGGCAGATTGTCTTCGTGGAAAATGGCTTCCACGGGACACTCCGGTACACAGGCTTCGCAGTCGATGCACTCTTCCGGGTGGATATACAACATCTGTTCGCCTTCGTAGAAACACTCCACAGGGCAAACGACGACGCAATCGGTGTACTTGCATCCCGAGCAGGGTTCAGCAACGACGTGCATGGTCTAACCTTCCAATTTGATTGAGAAATGGAACGACCCAACTGAATCGTTCTCGCACTATATCGGTTCGAGCAAGGCAGTAACTTCGATCAAAACAAACGTGCTCTGAGCGACTATCCTCGCAGTTCGCCTATTTTGCCATTTCCGCCGTCCCCGGCAAACCCGCCTCCATCGACAATTTGGTCACTTTCAACCTGATGCAATCTTCTTCCGCCCGTTGGCAAATTCGCACTCGTCCCAATCGTCACTACCCGTTTTTGTCGCGACACCCTTGGGTCATGGCCAACGCATTAGCACACGCAACGCTCCGCGAAATGACTCCCGAGGTCGAAACTGACGACAGCCAGTCACAACCTGCCGACAAGAATGCCGCCGCCGAAACGGACCCGCAGGCCGCTGAATCGGATCCCAACGATCGCCAACTTCCGGTGTGCGGTGACATCATCGATTTGCTCGATTACGACGGAAACTCGATCGCTCGCGGATTGATCAACCCAGCCAGCCGTCTGCGAATCCGGCTTTATGCGTTTTCATCGGAAGAACAAATTGATGACGCAATGTGGGCAGAACGGATCGAGCAAGCCGTTGCGCGTCGACGATTGACCGGCTCGCCCAACCCGCAAGGTGGCGAACGCCTGATCTTCAGCGAATCCGATCGGATGAGCGGCCTGATTGTTGACCGATACGCCGATTGTCTGAGCGTCCAAATCACCGGCGGAGCACTGATTCCGCGAACGGAAATGTTGATTCGCGAGGTCACTGCCGCGGCGGCCCGCCATCAAACGCCTTGCCAACGAGTCTTGGTTCGGATGGACGACGCCACCGTCAAACACGAAGGCGTCTCGGAAGAAACCTTGGCTGAACTTCAGTCGCTCACCACCCTGGATAGCGAAGCCGATTCGACCGTGTGGTACCAACACAACGGCTTGGAGATGGCAATCGATTTGCAAGACGGCCAAAAGACTGGCGGCTATCTCGATCAACAGCTCAACCATGCCGCCGCAGCCAGCTACATGGCCGACCGGCGAGTACTCGACATCTGCACCTACACGGGTGGGTTCGCGCTGGCCGCGGCGCGGGCTGGTGCCAAAGAAGTGGTTGCTGTCGATAGCAGCGAGCGAGCCCTGGACATCGCCAAACGCAATGCCGAACGCAACCAATTGACGAACGTTCGATTCGATCAAGGCGACTGCTTCGATGACCTGAAAGAACGGCGTGAACGTGGCGAACAGTTCGATGCGATCATCCTCGATCCACCACGATTTGCTGGCTCACGCAACCAAACCAACGCGGCGCTACGAGCCTACACGCGGCTGAATGCTTCGGCGGTTGATTTGCTGCCTCCGGGCGGGATTTTGGTCACTTGCAGCTGCTCTGGCCGAGTCTCTCGAGCGGACTTTTTGAACATGCTGGTCGACGTCGGGCGAAAGCGCGGTCGCGACCTGATCGTTCTCGAAAGTCGTGGCCCATCACCCGATCACGTCTTCGCGGTCTCTTGCCCTGAGAGCGACTACTTGAAGTGCATCGTTGTTCAGGTGATTTAACGTGATCCCGAATATGCGATCTTTCCTTTCGGAATCTTGGTGAATTTTGGTGCGGGGTAGGATCGCGGAACGCGCATTTCAACTATAACGGACGTGTACTTGTGACGGCTTGGAAGTCAGCTCAATCATTCGGCGTTTGCCTTGCTTTTCTCCGACGCCCAACAATCGTAAGCATCACTCCAGATCGAGGCCCGCGGTGTCCAGCGTAACGATCAAAGTCCTACACGGCGCCGACCGTGGAAAGGTCTTCGAGGGGATCGAGCCTCCCCTGACCATCGGGCGAGAGGAAGGGAACGACATTCAGCTCAACGATGAGCGTGTCAGTCGCTGCCATCTCAAGATCCAAAGGGATAACGAGCGGTTGGTGTTGACCGATTTGGATAGTACGAACGGCACCAAGGTCAATGGAACGGAATGCCAACTGAAGATCCTCCGACACGGTGATTTGGTTGCGGTCGGCCGCAGCCTTTTATTGCTGGGTTCCGAGGAACAAATTGCGGCGCGGCTCCAGGCGATCGGCGGTGGCAGCAAGGGTGCGATTCAGCGAGACGTTAAGTCGTCAGACGAATCGATGGCGGTCGATCTTCGCCAGGACCCAAAGTCCCCCGTTCCCGTCGATGCGTTGCATGTGGAAGATCTGCCGGCAATTCCAGACGATTTGACTCCTGGCCAAAAAGCACAACTGTGCGAAATCCTGGATTATCTACAATCACGACTGGAAAGATTGATCGAATCTGCGACCACGCAAGAGGATTCGGAACAAGTCGTGCTACAGCAGGCTGCCTGGCAACGTCTGCTCGATGTCCAATCGCGGCTGGCGACCCTCAATCGAAAAATCACCGATCCGCAGTGGCCCTGAGCGACCTGTTCTCGCGGGCTGACTAGCGATTCGCTTCCGAGTCATCGACCCACGAAAGAACACTTTGAGCTCCTCCCAATCCAATCTCGCTCCGCCCGCTCAAAACGCCACTTCGTTGACCGCGAATTCGTCCCCGACTGATGCTGGCCAATCGCCCGCGACCGAATATCGCGAGTTGCGGGCCCCCACCCAGACCCTGGGAACCCTGATCGAACCGCCGATCTGCGACGCGGAATTGCTGCTGAAAAACAATCTCGCGACCGCGTATGCGGAAATGCCCGCCGGATCATTCTGGTCCGATTTGCGAAAGGTCGCTCGAGAACAATTGGTCGGCGATGCCCGACGCTACACCTCTTCCTACCGAGACGTTGCCTCGTTCTGCGCGGACCAACCAATCGGCACCGGCGAAAACAATAGCCGTCCTATCGCGATGGCGGGCCACCAACCAACCCTGTTTCATCCCGGGGTTTGGTTCAAAAACCACACGCTGCAAAAAGTCGCTGGCGAATGCTGTGCGTTGCCAATCAATCTGGTCATCGACAACGATGTGGCCGCCGCGAGATCGATTCGCGTGCCTCAACTGCGACCACTCGCCAACCTAGCGGGCGATGACGCGGACGCTCCCCTTCGAGGGACATGGCAGAGCGTCCCGTATGACCAAGGCGGTGAAACGCTCCCGTTTGAACAAGCACAAATTCGAGACAAGGATCTGTTCGATCACTTCGATTCAGGCGTCCGCCGCCTGATCGCACCGCTGGTTTCCGATCCGTGCGTCACCGCTCTGTGGAAGCACGCACGCGAAGCGATCGCTCGTTGTGGCATCGCCGGATGTGCGCTGGCTCAGGCTCGTCATGCTCTCGAAGCGGAAATGAATTGGCAGACACTCGAGATCCCTCTCGGGGTCGCCGTCCGTGGCCTGCCGTTCGCTCGCTTTGTGATGGAAATCATCGACGAAATCGAGCGATTCCAGGCGGTCTACAACGGATCGGCCGATCACTACCGTGCTTGGCACGGCATCCGCAGCTCGGCGCATCCGGTCCCCAACCTTGGATTCCAAGACGGTTGGTACGAAACACCGCTGTGGGTCTACGGCAACAACCAACCGCAACGTCGTGGCGTCTGGGTTCGCCGCGAGGGCGACCAATGGCACATCAGCGATGCCCCATCCGGAAACGCTGGATCGAACTCGGGTTCCGCCGGAACGATTTCGGTCAAGGTTTCTGCGATCGACCGTCAACTCGCATCGACTCAATTGGCCGAAGCGGCTTCTCCGGAATTCAAACTCCGTCCTCGGGCACTAATGACGACGATGTTTGCCCGGCTGGTTCTCAGCGATCTGTTTCTGCACGGAATTGGGGGCGGAAAATACGATCAGCTCGCCGACCGCATCATCACTCAGTTCTTTCAAATCACCCCGCCCGGACTGCAAGTCGTCTCAGGAACGATTCGGTTGCCCGGCCAAGAACCTGACCATTCCCGCGAAGATTTGCGACGGGAACTGCTGCGGAAAGAACGCGAACTTCAGTTCCAAGGCGAAAAATGGCTCGACGCTTCAAACTCGGATCAGAAAGCACTCCGCGATCAGAAACTCGAACTGCTTGACCAAATGCCAACGTCGGGAAGTCGACGGGAGTGGCATCATTCGGTCTCTCGTCTGAACGCTCAGATCACCCTGCAACTCACCGAGCAACGTCGCGAAACTCGCGGTCAATTGGCACGGTTGGACCAAGAAGCGGCGACGGAAAAGATTCTCTGCAGCCGCGAACTTTCGTTTTGCCTCTTTCCCTTGGAATTCCTTCAAGAATCCTTTGCCAAAATGGCATGAGCGTGACGATTGGAGTTGTCGAGCGCTAATTTTTCGCTATTCTCTGCCGTTTGCCGACGAACAAAGTTGGTTTTTGGCATCAACATTTAACCCGCGAGTAGCATCGGATGAAGGTCGTTAGTAGCATTGGAGCGTTGAAGTACCGCCACCCGGATTGCCAGGTGGTCAAGCGACGCGGCCGTATTTACGTGATTTGCAAGAGCAATCCAAAGTTCAAGGTCCGTCAGGGCGGCGCTAAGAGCAAGAAAGCCCGACGCTAGACAATCCGTCTCGTCGAAGACCGGGTGACTTGTATCAGCACCTTTTTCGATGAGACCGGCATTGTCACGCCCCATATCTTCCATGACTCCCCAACCTTCGACGCCCAGTAATTCACTGGCAAACGGTTCGGGTGAGCGCTCGACGGAAGATTCCGATCCGGGGGCAGCCCGCATGCCCGCGGCGAAAGCTTTGGATCACGGCCCTGTCAACCATTCGGCCGTCTCATCGATGGCGAACAGCCAAGACGTCCACCAGATTGACGTCTGCGAGTTCGCCAGCCTGTCGTGTGACGACCTCGAACGATGGGAACAGATCCGAGCCCTGCGAGATGAATTCGCGCCGCCATTTTTCGCGGCCCGTTTCGCCGCGGCGGTCAACGCCGTTCGAGGCGATGTGCTGACCGCCGTCCTTCGATCAAGCGACGGCACTCCCCTGGGTTTCTTTCCCTTCCATCGAGTTGGCGGCGTCGGCGTTCCGGCGGGACGTTTTCTAAACGACGCTCAAAACGTGATTGCGATTCCCAGTCTCGAAATCGACTGGACCGCGATCGCACGAGCGGCAAAAGTTCGTGCCTTCAATCTCCACGCGATCGTCGGCAGCGATGCTGACTGGGTCGACCGCTATCACTTGCAATCAGTCAAAGCTTTCCGGGCCGACTTGGGAGGGGATTCGGGCGACTACCTCAGACGCCTTGAAAAGGAACACCGAACGATTGGCAAGCAGGGTCAAAAGACTCGCAAGCTTGGCCGCGAGATCGGAGCCGTCCGGCTCGAGATGGACTGCCGTTGTCCAAAAATCTTGAATCAAACCGTTGCTTGGAAACGAGCCCAGTATCAACGCACCCATATATTGGATTTGTTCCTTCCCGATTGGACCCGAGATCTCATCACGACCCTCTACGAAAACTCGCTCGCGCAACCCGGTCTGCAGTCCGATTCGGCTGTCGCGGGTGACGACTTTTCCAGCGACGCGCTACGTGGAATTTGCTCGGTGCTGTGGGCGGGCGACCGTCCCGTTGCGACCCACATCGGAATGATCGAACACGGACGACTGCATTATTGGTTCCCGACCTACGACCCAGAATTCGCGCGATACTCTCCGGGAACGGCCTTGTTCACCGAAACGATTCGGGCCGCGACGCAGCATGGGATCGACTGCGTCGACATGGGCTATGGTGAGCAGCAGTACAAGACAAAACAGACCGGCACGACGACACAAGTTGTCCATGGCACGATCACGGACTCCAGATGGCACCGAATCGCTTTCGCGGCGGAAGCCACCATGGTCCAGGCCCTCAAACGCGTCCCAATGAAAGAGACGGTGAAACGTGCAATTCGGACGATCAACCCATCGGCGGGCATCAAGAAACTAAAATAGCTCGCCGTTTCCGACGAGCTATTTTCAATTTCAGTTTGCGGCGGTTTGCCGCGTTGGTCACTGCTTACTTGCTGGGTGGCAACAGGACCGAATCGATCACGTGGATGATGCCATTGCTGGTCATCACATCAGTCTTCACGACCTTGGTCTTGTCGTTCAGCATCACGGTGCCGTCTTTCACTTCGATGCTGACTTTACCGCCGAGGGTTTCAGCTGAATCCAAGGTGACAACGGTCTTCGCAGGAACTTTTCCCGAAACAACGTGGTACTTCAAGATCGCAACCAACTGATCCTTGTTTTCTGGTTTCAGCAGGCTTTCCAGAGTGCCCTCAGGCAGCTTTTCGAAGGCTTCATCAGTGGGCGCGAACACGGTGAACGGGCCTTCGCCGCTCAGCGTTTCCACCAAACCGCCGGCTTTCACCGCAGCAACCAAGGTGTTGAACTTCGCCGCAACCGCGGTTTCGACGATGTTCTTCTTCGCTGTTTCGTTGTGGTGATCCGCTTGCACGGTTGCGGGCAAAACGAACAGAGCCAATGCAGCCAAAATGATCTTCTTCATCGTAAAATCCTAAGTCTCGTACAGGAGGTGGGAACTCGAGCTTGAAAGAAGCAGTCCAGCGACGGCCGTGGCCGAACTGCCTCACTCGATTGGCTGATTCGCGAATCGCTGGACTGTACATTTCGGACAAGCGGCAACGGCAAAGTTTTTTTGGAAACGGGAGGCCGGGCGGGCGTTTCAACTTTGACTACAAATTGCAAATGTTGCGAAACCTCAAGGGAAATGGCGGGTTAGAACTTTTGAATCAACTTTGGTTTCAGTTTGTACGCCCGGCACTTTCGCTCTGGTGACGACTGATCCCCCGCTTCTCATCTGACCATTTCGAAGGGTTGCCTAACAATGAGCCGTTTGTCCCAAGCCCAATTCGCTCCTAAATTGCGTTTCATTGCCATGCTGGCGATGGCCGCTGGCCTCACGCTCCAGTCGGTCTCCATCGCGAACGCCCAAGGCCGTGGTGGCCGAGGCGGTTTTCCAGGTGGCGGCGGCGGAGGCGCCATGTTCGGCGGTCGCGGTGGTGGATCCACCCTCGGCCTGCTGCGTGCTGAAAAAGTTCGCGAAGAACTCGGCATCGACGAACAACAAACCGAAGCCCTGAAAAAGCTGGAAGAACAAGCCCGCGAGCAATCGCGACCAGACTTCGACTTCCGCAACGCATCGGAAGAAGATCGCCGCGAGTTCTTCGAAAAGATGCAGTCGCAGCGTGAAGAGCAAGAAAAAGAAACTCGCATGCAGCTTCAGGAAGTCCTGACGCTCGAGCAAATGGAACGGCTCGATGAGATCGGCATCCAGGCGCAAGGCTTGATGGCACTGTCGTCGCCCGAAGTCCAAGAAGCCCTGACGATGACCGAAGACCAAAAGAAAAAGCTGACGGAAATCCGCTCAGGAATGGAAACCAAGATGCGTGAAGAAATGCGTGAGATCATGCAAAGCCGCGATCGCGAAAAAATGCAAACCGCGATGGAATCGATGCGTGAGAACATGGAAAAAGAAGTGATGGCCGTTCTGACCACCGAACAAAAGAAGAAATTCGAAGAGATGAAGGGCAAACCATTCGACCTGGAAGCCCTTCGTGGCGGACGCGGCGGTGAACGTGGTGCTCGCGGCGGACGTGGCGGAGCAGGCGGCGGTGAACGCGGTGCTCGTGGTGGACGCGGTGGAGAAGGCGGCGAGCGTGGCGGCCGAGGTGGACGTGGCGGTCGCGGCGGAGAATGATCCCGCCTGAAAGCCACACTCCTTTCAATCAACGCCTCGCTCGTGACTGATTCATGAGCGTCGACATGATTCGAAACCCAAACGACTCAAGCCGCATGTGTTGCCACATGCGGCTTGTTTCATTGGTCAACTGAGTTTTGTTTGATAAGTTTTTTTGATACCCGAGCGAAGGCTGCTCCGGCCGAATCGACCGTCAGGCTCGAATCGAATCAATCTGCTGGGCATCCCGCTTCTTTGGACCAAGCCGATCCTTGGTGCCAAAGGCGTCCAACATCGTGTTGTAGACATCAATTCCCTCCGCCCCAACGTCGATGATCTGGCCCGTCTTGAAGCGACCATTGGCGCCGGTGATGCAGTGGAAAACTCCCGACAACTCTCGCTTCACATCGTTGTGGCGACCATCTCCTGATTCGGTTGAGATGGTGATCAACGAGTCTCCAGAATTGTCCGCCCATTCGGCTCTTTACACTCATCGCTATCCAATGCACTCAGGAAGTAAGCAACCTCCTGCATCTTCATGTGAGCATGAGCACGGAGCGCCTCGTTCTTCTTTTTCTCGTTGAACTTGTGCCACCACTCGTGACTGCAGCCTTTGTCACCACCGGCGTTCTGCTGCTTCGCATCATCAAATTCCCACAGCTTTTTACCGTTGTACATGTAGTCGCCGGTAAGACGAATTCGTTCGCCAGCAGCCAGGAACGTCAGTGCACCAAAGCGAACGCGATCCATCTGAACGGCCAACGCATAAACGTCCGACAGCAAACGCCATTCGGATGAAAGCTGCTCCAACGTGATATCGATGCCTTGGCCACCGGGATCAGCCGGTCCGCCATGCGGAATGATCGAACGAGGCGGGATTTGCGGCCCGCTGGATTGCCGATGCTTCATCGCAAACGCTCGCTGCTCAAATTCGCGAATGCGATCCAAGTGATCCGCCACGCGGGCGCGAGACGATGCCCCGAAAGGCGAGTTGGCACCTGTGTAGTGCCGATAATCTTCGACGACCGTGTCCAACACGCTTCGCTTCAATCTCTCACTTCGATCGCCACCCGCCAAAGCGACGCCGCCAAACACACGCTCAAACAGTTCGCGAGGCTTTTCCTGAATCGTTGCCGCAACGGTTCCGTCCATGTTGTAACTATGGACATAGCGCCCAACCCGCGATCGGCGAAAGAATGTACCGCCGACCAATGTCGGCACCATGCCCTTTGGCAGACCGTTGGGATAGTGAGCGCGGCGAATCACCTGGTCAATGGACGGCCCGCCGGACTTGGCTTCGCCGTCGGGTGGCTCAGCGGTAAAAGCAGCGGTGGCGCCATCGTAGTGTGCATTGATGCCTTTTTCGTCGCAGCGAACCTGATCGACCTCACGCATGATCAGCAACTTCTTGCTTAGCGGCTGCAGTGGCTCAAGAACCCCTTGGAACCCTTCCTTCTGCAACGGCGCAGGAATGCCCAAACCGAAGAACACATTGAACGCACGAACCGGAATTTCCGGCGTCGCATTCGCGGCCGACGCAGTCGAGGTCAACATTTCTTCCAAAAGCGGTAGGCCAACCGTGGCGGCGCCCACGCTTCGAAGCATCGTGCGGCGGTGAATCCGTTTGTTCTTCATGATGGGTCCTATTGAAAACACTTGGACAGGTGAGCCTGGAACAACGCCCAGGCCAAGACTGCTGATTCAAATTGCTTGAGATGCTTTGGTTACGGTTCGTCCTGCGATCGAGTCTTCTGCACCAGATCGCTCATCACCACCGCCGTGATCACATCGGCGTACCGACCGCCCGCACTCGTAGCCGCCTGATGAATCCGCTGTACCTCGGTTGCATCACGGGCACCCAAAGGTCGCCCCATCGCGAATTGTGTCACTTTCCACGTCAGAGTTTCGCGAACGCGGTCGCTGGTCGACAGCAGCTTCATCAACTCAGAGGGCGTCGTGTATGGCTGCGGCTTTGCTTCGCCGGGGACCACGAGCTGACCTTCTGAACGAAGCTGATTGCCAAACTCGTCTTTGAGATGAAACGCCCCCAGTCCATCGAACTGCTCCAAGCCAAACGCGAGCGGTTCGAACTTGATGTGACAACCGCCGCACGATTCGTTCTGAATTCGATCCTCAGCGACATCACGATGAGTCATCCCGGGTTTTGGTGGCACCGGCGTCGTATCGACGCCCGGCGGAGGTGCACCGATCACACCACGAAGCAAGTCTCTCATCACGAACAGACCTCGCGTGACCATGGACGCATCATCGCCCCCAATCGTCAGCACGCTACCTTGCGTCAACAAACCTCCCCGGACGGGTTCACCCGACAGATCGTATCGACGAAGCCCACCTTCCTGCGGCTTCAAACCGTAGTGCTTGGCCAGCTGAGGAGTCGCGTAGGTGAACTGTGCGTCGAACAAATCGCTCATGGGACGTCCTTGCTTCCAGACCAAATCTTCGAAGAAGGCGAGCGTTTCGGCACGCATGTCCTGCCCCAATTCCGGCGTCCATTCAGGAAACCGCTCTTGGTTGGGCTGCATGTTGGTGAGCCGGTCCAGATTCAACCAGTCGGCTGCGAACTGCTTCGACCGCTCGACCGCTCGTCGATCCATCAGCATTCGCTCCACTTCCGCTTGGCAGCGATCTTTGTCCGCGAGTCGTCCATCTCGAGCTGCCTTCAACAAGGCTTCGTCTGGCGGCCCGCCCCACAGGATGTAGCTCATCCGCGACGCCAATTCAAAGTCTGTGACTCGCTGGTTTCCACCTCCGTCGGGCTGCGTTTCGATGCGATAAATAAACCGAGGCGATTGCAACATTGCCTCGACCATCAGCCCAACACCTTGTTCGTAGTCGCCGCCCGCACTTGCGACCGCAGTCAAAATTCCGCTGTAGTTGGTTACCTCGCGATCGTCCAACGGACCACGCAGCAACCATTCACCCGCCGCCGCGACAAATTTTCTTGCCGTGGCGTCCGTGTTCAGACTTTGTGACTTTGAAAAACGCTTGGCGAACTCGAGCACATCCAGTCGCTGAACGATCATTTCCGCAAGCTGCGAATAAGCCTCCACGTGTTTCAAGTCCACGCTCAGGTTGTATGCGGTGTTGCTAAACCCGTCGGCTCGCAGATCTGGCGGCAACAACCGCGTTGCTTCTTTGGCGATATCCACACCAACCGCACTGCGAACCGTTTCGATGTATTCGGAAACGGTGAGACGCTGAACCCAATGGTCACTTGCCCCCGGCTTGGAGGCGTAAACGGCGGGATCGATCATTTCGATCGACCAAACCGCCCCATCATCTATCCATTCTTTAATCACAGCCTGATCGGATGCTGAAAGACCGGGCCCCTGCGGCGGCATATCGCCGGAAACAATCTGCTCCCACAGCGGGCTTTCGTCCGCGTTGCCAGACAAAATCACTTTCCCGCTTTCGCCGCCCTCGAACGCGGCTAATTTGCGAGACAGATCCAGGTCACCTTTTTTCGAACCGGTATCGTGACACTCCAAGCAATGGCGGGCGAACAAAGGAGCCACCTTGGTCGCAAATGTTTGCTCCGCTCTCGCTAGTTCCCGACGTTGAGCTTCGTGCGGGTCGATACCAGCTTTTGGACCGGCGGAATAGTTTTGCGAGATTTCCGCGCTGCTCAATGCTCGGGAATAGATCGCAACGAGATGAAACTCACCCAACCAAGGCCGCTCCGCCTTTCGCTCATTCGCCAATATCAATGGAAAGCCGACATCCCAATTGCTCAGCCGCCCGGCCACTTTCCTCGACTCGGTTTGTTTGCCGTCGACATAAAAACGCACTCGGCCGTCACTTCCCCGAGTGAAGACCACATGGGCGAGTTTCGTTTCGGCCTTTCCGTTGCCACTGCCTGTATCAGGAATTCCGTTGTCGCTGGTCGACGTTGCTCTCAAACGAAACTGATACCGATCACGCTCCTGCCCCAGTGTGAAGTTTCGCTGAACTGAGTTGCTCGACATCGAAACAATTCGAGCAGGCCCCTTTTGAGAAGTGTTTGCTGGCTTGATCCAAGCTTCGATCGTCAATGCGTTGGACCGCTTGCACTGCTCGGCCAACTTGGTAGCCGAATGAACCGATTCGATCTTGGTTGCCGAACGCACCACCAGGGCGCTGTCTTTCCAAGTCACCGCGGATGGTTTCTCAATTTTCAGATCCAGCGATTTCCCGTTGCCGCTGCGATCTTTAACCACGTCGCCTTCGCCTTCCTCAAACGTATAAAACGCCGAGAGACCAGCACTGACCCGCGTCGCATCCGCCGCGGATGCTGGTGGAGCAGACACCTGCACGATTGCTCCACACGTGATGGCAACGAAGGCACACCAACGAAGTTCCATCGCGATTCTTCGCTCATTCACCATTGATCGATCCGCTAGCTCGCAGGGCGTAGGCGCTAGCATTGATGCCAACACCGCCCCCTACTGTAACGCAGCACACCGCAATTTGCTGGTAACGGGCAGCACGAGGCCACCGAGAGACGCTTCAGAACGTTGCCAGTAATGAGGCGCCGGCAACACTGCACAGACGAGAGCCCTCAAAAACTTGTGGCTATGGCAGTCGTTTCGCCCGAGGTAGATCGAGCTTGAGCCATTGAAAATCGAGTCAGTCGCAGAGCACGACGTAGGCGATTGCTTGTGTGCGACACCCACCGAGACTCAAGTGAATCGCATCAATCTCCGCTTCTTCCGCCAACTCCGCGGCGATGCCATGCAGCTCAATCGACGGGCCTTCACTTGGATGCGTCGCGATTTCAATGTCAGTCCAACTGACGCCTCGCCGATGACATCGCAGTGCCTTGAAGACGGCTTGCTTGGCCGCCCACCGGCGAGAGAAATGGCCCGTCGCGTCGGGCCGCTGAGCACAGTGGTCAATCTCGGCTGCCGTGAAGACACGCTCTAGAAATTGTTCTCCGTGCTGCTGAATCATTTGAGCGATCCGAGCACACTGAACAATTTCCGTCCCGACTGCCACGATTGCCATTGGTTAACGCAATCCACAATTGCGTCGGGCCCGGTCAACCACGCTGGCCGCGACCTCGCGAGCCCGCTTGGCACCTTCAGCCAAAATATCTCGTACCGTATCCAGGTCCGATTCCAACTCTTCACGCTTCGCTCGAGCCGGGGCAAAGTACTCTTCGCTCACTTCGGCGACGGCTTTCTTGATTTCGCCATATCCAAACCCGCCGGCGCGATACTTCGCTGCCATGGCCTCGACCTCGGCTGGACCAGCGAACAACTGATAGAGCTGGAACAAATGATCGTCGGTCGGATCCTTGGGATCTTCCATTGGCCGACTGTCAGTCACGATCCGCATGATTTGCTTGCGAATCTTTTTCACGTCGCCAAACAGCGGCAACGTGTTGTTGTAACTCTTGCTCATCTTCTGACCGTCGGTGCCAGGAACCTTCGCGCCGACGTCCAGTGTCTTCGCCTTGGGCAACACAAACGTCTCGCCGAACGCATGGTGAAATGAACCAGCCAAATCACGACAAACTTCGATGTGCTGAACCTGATCCACGCCAACCGGAACGATTTGAGAGTCGTACGCCAAGATGTCAGCAGCCATCAACACCGGGTAAGTGAACAAGCCAGCGTCAGCGGGCAACCCCTTGGCCTTTTTCTCTTTGTAAGCGTGGCAACGTTCAAGCAAACCCATTGGCGTTCCCGTCATCAGCAACCAAGTCAGCTCGGCTACTTCGGGGATATCGGACTGCACGAAGAGGTTGGCCTTGGAAGGATCCAATCCCAACGCCAACAAATCCAACGCGGCATTGATCACATTTTCGCGAAGCACTTCCGGTTCACGAACAGTGGTCAGGGCGTGCAAATCGGCGATGAAGTAAAAGCCCTCATTGTCTTCTTGCAAATCAATGTATTGGCGAATCGCACCGAAGTAGTTTCCCCAGTGGGGACGACCGGTTGGCTGGATTCCCGAGAGCACTCGCATAAGTCAGTCAAACAAAGAAGAAATTTCGATCAAAGAAAGCAACTCAGAACCTCTCAACTTAACCAAATCTCACGGCTTCGGGAGATCACCCCCCGACAAAGAATTGGCTTCGACGCGAAATTCAAAACCGTTCATCGCGATTGGCGACGGGGATCGCGAAACCAGTCTTTGCAAACGGAAACAACCAGCGTGCCATGCGAAGCTCATGGTCGCCCAACCGGCTATCAATTCGATTCAGTTTCGCTCGGAGCATCCACTGCGGGTTCATCGTCTGACTCAAGCAACTCATCCAGAGCTTCCAACATCTTGCGACGAGGTTCAGGATCGTTGGCTGGAAATCCCAGGTCTCGTGCGACAAAGCCAGTCTTTGGATGCAGAGAATTCGGGTTCAATCCAATCTCATCGAGCGGCTTTCGTTTCAAGATCATGATCGTCGCGGCCGCCAAATCTCGCACTTGAGCCTGGATTGGACTGTCTCCGATGAACTCAAAATCCGTCACGGGTCGCTCGTCACCCAACAACCCGCGCACCATGTCCACGTTGTTTTCATCGCCAAACCGGCTGATCAGCTGCAACGAAAAGGCAACTTCATCGATGCCAGATTCTGGTTGCTGGACAATCTTTTCCGCAAACGGCAGCGTTCGTTCCAGATCTCTCTGCAGCGACATCCATAAAACCTCGGGCCGACTCGCTTGGTTGCAACGCGGGATCCACCCCGCCAACAGAACGCGAAAAGGTTCGGCCAACTGGTCGTCCCGAAGAACCTCCGCCGTGACACTCATTCGCAACATCCGCAGCAAAGCTTCTTCGTGGATGTTCGACAGTTTTAATTCGGGATCGTTGAAGCAAAGCAGCATCGCGATCACATCCGGTGCTGATGGCAACTGCGACTCGATCAACTGACGCCGCTGAACTCGCGCGATCACCTTTTCCAAAGCGGCCATCCTGGCCTCCGTGCTGACCTCGAGTGCCTGAACAAGATCTTCGTGCCTGAGCATCATCTCGACGAAGACTTCTCGCAGTCTCGGTCCATCTCCCAAAACCCGTTGAAAAACTTCCCAACCTTCGAACGATCCGGGCTCGCCCTCAAGAAACGAATCGATCCGTCCGGCGACGGCACTGTTGACGATTCCCGTCGCAACATCTTCCGCTCGAAGACGGACTTCCAAATCATCGTGCTCGATCGCCGCGGTTCGCAGGGCCGGGAGAGCGTCATCAGCCAACTTCCTCAAACCAGCGGTCGCTTGTTCACGAACAGCAAACTCGGGTGCACCAAGCTGTGAGATCAATTCGGCGATCTTGATTTGTACTTCCTGTTCCTCGCCTGATCCTTCCGTCTGCTCTCCGGGGTCCGATTGGTCTTCGCCAAACCCTGGTATCACCGTCGGAACGTCTTCTGGCATGACCGCCTGAGCCTGAAAGACGCTGGCAATTTTCTCCGGGTCCATCGGGGGCTTGCGAAACGATTTCATCGCCACGCGATCCGTTCCTGGATCGCTCTCACTCGATTCCGCGGGCGGATTGGAATCAGTTGGCGAATCAGCTTCGCTGGCTTGCCCGCATGCGACCGTGGGTGACAGCACCAACACTGCAACCACCAACGCGGACGAACGAATCCATTCGGTCGTGAGAAAGGTTGAGAACAAAACGTCAGCCTAACGGGAAAGGTTTGCGTAACGGGAAATCTGGACGGCAACCGCGCTTTGAAGTGTACCAAGAACCACGCTCAGACAGCAGCGATCCTGGAACCGCCACTTTGGCCAGAGAATTGTTCGGTTTCGAAGATTGGCCCCCCGGAGAAAGGCCTAGCTCTTCCGGGCGGCGAGCGTGCCGAATACGGTCCGCCCCAAAAGGCGAAAAAGCGAGGCAGAAAATCGGTTGCCCAAAACTGACGCCGTGGCTAGGCTGAAGGCACGTCGTGGAGAAATCGCATCCCCTCCACTGTGACGTTTGTTTAGGGATTTGCGGCCGCTTGCAGCCTCACTGCTAAAAAGCCAACACATGAAACCGATCGCAATCGATCCGGTCGAAATGACCGACCATGCGTCCCGCGCCGCGGGACCTTCTTCCACGGGTTTGTCGACCCAGTGCGTTCACGGGAACATTGATCCCGATTCGCCTTCGCGACAACACGCCGAGGGCGCCATCACGGCACCGATCTACTCAGCCTCGACTTTCACGTTCGAATCCACTGACAAACTGTTAGATTTTGTCGAAGGTCGCGAGCAACGCGAAGAGTACGGGCGGTACGGGAATCCAAACGAACGTTTGGTCGAACAGAAACTGGCCGCACTCGACAATGCGGAAGACGCGGTGGTTTATTCCAGCGGCATGGCGGCGATCGTCGGGTTGCTGATGAGCCGCTTGTCATCCGGCGATGAAATCATTTTCTTCGACCAGTGTTACCACCGCAGCCGTGAATTCTGCGGCAAACATTTGGCGAAGTTCGGTGTCGTCACCCGACAAGTCCCGACCGGTGACTTTGCCGCGATGGAAGCCGCGATCACCCCGCGAACCAAGATGCTGGTCAGCGAGTCGCCCACCAACCCGCACCTGACATGCGTGGACCTGGAACAGTTTGTTGCTTTGGGCAAAGCACACGAAATCGAAACGCTGATCGACGCGACTTTGGCGACCCCGCTGAACGTTCGCCCGCTGGATCACGGCGTCGATTACGTTTGGCACTCCGCCACCAAGTACCTCGGCGGGCACAACGATTTGTTGGCGGGAGTCATTTCTGGCCGCAAAGAATTGCTGGATCCGATCCGGGCCCTCCGCGGTTGTTTGGGAAGCGTGACGTCGCCGCACAGCATGTACTTGCTCGAACGCGGATTGAAAACGTTCTCGTTGAGGATGCAACGTCACAACGAAAACGGTCAAGCCGTGGCCGAATTCCTCCATCAGCATCCCAAGATTGAACGTGTCTACTACCCGGGTTTGCCAAGCCACCCGACTCACGCAATCGCTAAAGAACAAATGCTGGGATTCGGCGGCCTGATCACTTTCACGGTCAAAGACGCTGACTGGAAAACCACGTCACGCGTCGTCGACGGAGCCAAAATTGCTCGCATCGCTCCCAGCCTCGGTGGCACCGAATCGTTGATCGAACAACCGCTGGTGATGAGCTATTTCCATTACAGCCCGGAAGAACGAGCTTGCTTTGGAATCGCTGACAACATGATTCGATATTCTTGTGGCATTGAAGATTCAGCAGACTTGATCGCGGATCTGGATCAAGCGTTGGCGGCGATCTGAGATGAGCTCTTCCAACTCGAACCACAAGTTTCGAACTCGCGCGATTCACGTCGGCAACGAAGTGGATCCACAAACCGGCGCGGTTGTTCCGCCCATTCATTTCGCCAGCACGTTTCGCCAACCCGGCGCGGGCGAGTGGGGCCAATACGACTATTCACGCAGCGGCAACCCAACTCGGACTGGCCTGCAAGACACGCTCGCCTCACTCGAAAACGGTTGCGGATCGCTGGCGTTTTCGTCGGGCATGGCCGCCATTCACGCGGTCACCATGCTGTTGGAATCCGGTGATCACGTCGTTGCGGGATCTGATATCTACGGCGGTGCCTACCGATTGCTGCACCAGATCTGCAATCGCAGCGGCATCGAAGTCACCTTGGTTGACGTCACCGATTTAGATGCAATCGAAAACGCGATCACCGATCGGACCAAGCTGATTTGGACCGAATCGATCGGTAATCCTCGGATGACGATTTCCGATTTGCCGGCGATCGCTCGCTTGGCAAAGTCCAAAGGAATCCTTTCAGGCGTCGACAACACGTTCGGCACCCCGGCACTTCTGCGGCCATTGGATTTCGGCATCGACATCGTGATGCACTCGGCAACGAAGTACCTGGGCGGTCACAGTGATTGTTTAGGTGGAACATTGGCGGTCGCAGATTCCGAGCTCTACGACCAGCTTTACTTCGTCCAGAACGCGACCGGTGCCGTGCTCGATCCTATGAGCAGTTTCCTGATTTCGCGTGGGCTGAAGACTCTCGACCTGCGTGTTCGCGAGCAATCACGAACGGCACTTCGATTGGCGAAGTGGTTGGAAGCCCATTCCATGGTTCGATCCGTGCTCTACCCAGGTTTGGCATCGCACAACCAGCACGAGCTGGCCGGACAATTGTTCGGGCAACACCAAAGCGACTCAGATGAAACGCACTTCGGTGCCATGATCACGTTCGAACTGGATGCCACCTTGGACCAAGTTCGCGAGGTTTGCCAATCGACCGAACTGTTCCATTTGGCCGTCAGCCTCGGTGCGGTGGAGTCACTGATCGAACAGCCCGCCACGATGTCCCACGCTTCTTACGCACCGGAAGCTCGCGCGGCTCATGGGATCACCGATTCGTTGATCCGTCTTTCGGTTGGTCTGGAATCGCCTACCGATCTGGAAGCAGATTTGGATCGTGCGATCTCGATCATTGGTTAGCCCCCTCGTCTGTCGGGTGGAATTAGCCCAGGACAGAATCAGGTTGCCGCATCACTGAGAGCCGTCTCAGCGAGGGCTCGCTTTGCTCAGCGACTTTCGGATGCGATTGCACTAGAATATTGGCTGCGAATTCGCCCCCGCCTGCCGCCTGCCTGATTCCGTCCACCATGCGTTTCCCCGATCTGTTCACCTCCCGCGATGCATCGCGAGCTGCTGCATTGCAATGGATCGCGCGGCAGGCGGTCGAGGGACTGACCGCGGGACGCCATCGCTCACCCCACAAAGGGTCCAGCGTCGAGTTCAAAGAACACCGACCTTACGTTCCCGGCGACGAACTGCGAAACATCGACTGGCGCGCCTTCGGAAAGAGCGACCGACTCTACATCCGCGAATTTGAAGAAGAAACCAATCTGCGGTGCACGTTATTGGTCGACCGCAGCGGCAGCATGAAGTACGCCGGCAGCCGAGCATTGCAACTGACCGACTCCAGCACATCGATTGGTAAACGCAAACAAGATTACGCGACCGCGGTTGCGGTCGCGATTGCGTACATGATGCTTTCCAGCCAAGACGCGGTTGGACTGATGACATTCGACGACCGCATCGGCGACTCGTTGCCTCCGCGGACGACGCCCTCCCACTTGCAATCACTGCTCGCGATTTTGGCGGGCGATTCGGGTGGAGGTGAAACGGACTTGGGAACCGTCATTCGCCAAGCGATGTTGAAACTCCCTCGACGCTCGCTCGTGGTGCTGATATCCGACGGCCTCGGCGACCCGGAATCGCTGGGCAAGGCACTGGCTTCTCTGCGAGCTCAACGCCAAGAGGTCGTGTTTCTACAAATTCTCGATCCCGACGAAATTGACTTTCCTTTTCATGACCGAATCGAATTTCGCGACTTGGAAAACACTGATCATCGCGAAATCATTGACTCGAGACAGATTCGATCTCGCTACATCGAGTCACTTCAGCGTCACAATTCAACGTTGGAAGCGGCCTGTCGTCGCAACCGGGTTGACCATGCATTGATCACCTCCGACGTGCCGGTGGTCGATGCACTGGCACGTTTTGTGGCGTTGCGTCGCGGAGGCGGAGTCAGTGGTGCTTTGAGCCTGAACAACCCGGCCGCGCCCGA
>NZ_DDGH01000016.1:43759-64224 GCF_002337565.1 Rhodopirellula sp. UBA1907
CCTGAACACCCCGGCCGCGCCCGACTCGACGCCACCGACTTACAAAGCCGTTGCATCAAAAGCGAGTTCTTCGCCGGAGGACATTTCCTCACGATGAATTTTCTCAATCTCGGACTACTCGCCGGCGCACTGGCGTTCGTGGTTCCACTGGCGATTCACCTGCTCTTTCGCAGTCGTTATCGATCGATGGACTGGGGAGCCATGTTCTTGTTGCAGGATGTCGTCGCGAAAAATCGGCGACGCATGCAGTGGCATCAATGGATCTTGCTCGCACTTCGATGCGCGATCCCCATTCTGCTCGCTCTCGCGATGGCACGGCCGTTGCTTTCTTCCGCTCGAGCGTTGCCTGGTTCCGAGCCGTTGACTTTGATCCTGTGCCTCGACGACAGTCGTTCGATGCAGGCCTCCGGTCGCTTGGATCGCGTCTTGCAAGCAACCAATGGACTGATTGAAAACCTGTCCCGCGGCGACGAAGTCATCGTCATTCGAACCAGCCGACTCGCCGCATCGTTCCAACGTTCTGCGCCGCGAGATGCATTGGCGGAACTCACTGAAGTACAATTCGCCGGCCCACCCGCTGATTACACCAATGCGTTGACCGCTTGCCTGGATGCCTGCAAAGAGGCATCTCATCCCAACCGCCGGATCGTGATCTGCGGTGACTTTCAATCCAATGGTTTGGCCGCTGGAAACCGATGGATCGATGCCGTGGAGGACGCCCAGGTTCGCCTCGAACGAATGACGCCCACGCCGCGAGTGGATTTGCTCAACGTGTCACAGACGGACGATGTGCTGGACAACGTTGTCGTTGAGTCACTGTTGCCCAATGCACCTGCGGTGTTGAAAGATCGAGCGGTCAGCTTCACCGCGAAAATCCGCAATGAATCCGATCGGCCGACCTCGCGATTGACTGGACGCTGGATTTACAACGGGCAATCTGTCCAAACGACCAACGTCGACATCGAACCTCGAGGCATGGCCGCCGTCTCGTTCACTCTCACGCCCGAAACATCCGGTGATCACACGTTGGCCTTTGCCATTGAACACACCGACGCGATTGTTTCTGACAACCGCCGACGATTGGGATTTCATGCCTCGCCTCAAATTCGCGTTTGGTTGGTGGATGGAAACCCTTCGGACGAACCACTGCAAAGCGAAACGGATTTCCTGCGATTGGCCCTCAGTCCCTTCGCATTCGCGAGTGTCAACCAAAACTCGCAAGCTAGCACCAATCCGCGTTCCGATCTCGTCAGCAGTCGGGTGTTCACAGGATCACGATGGAGCAACGAACTTTCGCGGGCGATCGACACCACTGATCGTCCCGATGTGATCGTCTTTGCCAACGTCAAACAAGTCAGTTCACGACGTGACACGGACAACGAATTGCTCGATCGCTATCTCAGCAAGGATGGGAAGATCGTTTTCTTCGACGGTGATCAAGTGGATCCAAAGTCATGGAATGATCAATCATGGTTGCCAGCCAAACTCGATCGGCTCATCACCGCGTCCGACGTCCAGGCAATCATCGAAATCGAAACCACGGTCTCGGCTGAAATACAAGAGAACCTTGGCTTCACGATCGAGCCGCCCCGAGGCCGACAAAGTGTTTGGGGATCGCTGCAAGATGCGGGCGACGGGATCTGGGAAGAGGTGCGAGTCGGTCGGTATCGCCGCTTGTTGATCGATGACTCCAATCCCGCGACCACCACGGTTCTGTTGCGAACGTCGGACCAAGCCGCTTTGGCAATTCGTCGATCCAACGTGATTCAATTTGCAATTGGATGCGACGCGGAGTGGTCAACGTTGCCGCTGCGGGCTGTGTATCTCCCGATGATGCAGCAATTGATTCTGGATTTGGTGGGAAACCAAGAATCCATGAATGTGGTCGCTGGACAACCGATGCTCGTCCCAGGAACGGCCTCAACGTGGACGGTCGTCTCGCCTGATGGTTCCACGTCGACACTGCAAACCAACCCACCCTCCGATTCTGTTGCGACGACCGGCGACCAACGGTCCGGGGTCTTCAGCGAGACGCAGCTTGCCGGGATCTATCGCTTTCGACCGGACAGCGAAACGCAACCGGACGATTCGACTTCATCGCAAACGCTTCTTCGAGTCGCCGAGATTCCCGCGGAAGAATCTGACCTTCGATCACTGGAATCCAGCCAAATCGAAACCTTCGCGAACCGATTGAACGCCCGTTTGTTCGATTCGCCCGAAAGCTTGATCGAAGCGACAGCGACGGATCGTTTCGGCCAAGAAATCTGGCGTCCGATGATGGTTCTGGTGCTGCTGGTGCTGATCACAGAGTTGCTTTGGCAACAGTTCGCTGGACGCCCAAAATCAGCTGCGACCGCTTGGAAAGCTCCCTTCGCGTCCGCCGGGAGTCGTCAATGATCCCGGTATGCCCTCGACCAAACATCGCCAACCTGCGGTTCTCTTGGGACCTGCCAGTCTGGGCGATCCTTGCCATCGCGATCACCACTGGATTGGTCGCCGCGTGGCTGTACTTGCGCGAGACACGGCAAATCCCCGGGACTTCGGCTTGGTTGCTGCCTGCCTTGCGATCCACCGCGATCATTCTGACGATCCTGTTGTTGGCCGGTCCGATATGGCATCACCGACAAGTCACCGGGCAACCGGCTCGGCTCATCTTCGCTGTCGATCAATCACTCAGCATGAGCGTGCGTGACTCGTCCGATCCACAATCACCCGACCGACTGCAGCGTTCAATGGAACGGCTGTTCGGCAAAGATGAAAAGGATGGTTGGATTGAAACACTTCGGTCAACTCACTTGATCGACGTCATGAGCTTTGATGCGACCGCGCAATCACGTTGGAAGTCATACGATCTCGACGACGTCGCTGCGGATTCGCTTGCAGAAACGGTCCTCGTCGAAGCCAACGGGTCCACCACCAATTTGTCCGCGGCCCTTCGGCCGGTGCTGCCGTCGACCGGCACCGCCGAACCGAACGAATCCCAAAGTGTCGCGAGCGACGATTCCCAAACGACCGGGTCTTCGTTGGCGGTGGTTTTGATGACTGACGGTCGTGATTCGGCAAGCGTGGATGACGCGTCTGACTTGGCTTGGCAACTTTCACAATCGGGATGGCAAGTCCATACAATCGGGGTCGGCAGCGTCGACGAACCAACCGACATTGGAATTACGAACGTACTGCATCCTGAAAGAACCGCTTCGGATGGACGTCTCACCGGAACCATCGTTGCCAAACACTTCGGCGTGACCAACGAATCACTTCAAGTCGAACTTCGATCCGGTGAAAACGTTGTCTGGTCGGACACCTTCGTCGCTACCCAAGACGGACAAACGGAAATCGAGTTCGATCTTCCGATGAAGCCGCTGACCAACCAACTTGCTGACAACGAAGTGCGAGGTGTCGATCGCGACAGTGTCGTCCTTCCTTTTTCTGCCTCGATTCGTCTGACAGATCAACCGAACCAAGCGAGTCTGAGCCAACCCGAAAATGACCGCTGGGATTTCCGAGTCGCAGCGGCCAGTCGCGATCGTCGCCTGCTGATTTTGGACGGTTCATCACGATGGGAAACTCGCTACATCCGAAACCTGCTTTCTCGCGACCCCGCGTGGCAAGTCGACACGGTCCTGTTCGGACCCGGCACAGATTCGCCGGTGATCAAGCGAGGCGGTGACGAAGGCGATGTTCCCGCAACCATGGACGATTGGAACCGATACGACGCGGTCGTCTTGGGGGAAGTCCCACCGGAACAATGGACAACAATGGATTCCGATGGGTTGCGAGAATTCGTTCGCCGTGGTGGAGGGCTGATTCTGCTCAACGGACGATACAATCGCCTGTCCAGAATCGATTCACTGAACGAACTACTGCCAGTCGAATTCGTCGCCGCGGCTCCCACGTCCGAAAACGACGATCTGATTCGATACCAAAGACAACAACCCGCGGTTCAGTCGATTGGCCCGACCACGACCGGTCGATCTCAGCCAGTGATGCTGCTCAGTTCCGACGTTCGATCCAACGGTGAACTTTGGCGAAGCATGCCGGTGCCTTCCGTCATTCCGGTCACGACCGCCCGCGCGGATTCGGAGGTTTGGGCGGACGCATTGGTGGAACCGACCGATACATCAACACCGACCGACAATCGAGTGCCCTGGTTGGTCACACGACTGTTTGGTGCTGGGCGAGTCTTCTTCTTAGCGACCGATCAAACATGGCGTTGGCGTTACAAGATCGAAAGCCAGCTACACGGTCGATTCTGGAATCAAATTTTGACCGCCGCGATGCAGCCTCCTTATGCCGTGCGGGATGACTATGTTGCTATCGGGACGGACCGAATCGATTACGAGGCGGGACAATCCGCGTTGATCCGAACTCGACTTCTCAACGACGCACAAGGCGTCAATCGTGACGCCGGGTCAAACTCGTCCACCACAGTCGATGCGCTATTGATACGAGACGACCAGATCATCGCCACGATTCCCATGAATCTCGATGACGCTTCCAGACAAACTTACTTGGCCCAAACGGCGCCGCTTCCGCCCGGTGCCTACCACGTACGAATTCGAGCGAGTGGCTATGACGCATCGGCTTTGAAAGCCACAGCGCCCATCTGGGTCAAAGCCACTCAAAACAGCGAACTGAATCGTGTCGCGGTCGACGAAGCGACACTGCGAGAAATCGCGGGCGCCGGCGAGGGCAGCTATTACCACGAGTCGTCTGCGGAAGATGTTCTGAGCCAGTTGATACCGTTGTCCCGTGGACAAATCATCGAAACTGACACGTTGATTTGGGAGTCATGGTGGCTGTTTGGTGTCATCCTGGCACTCCTGGCAACCGAATGGTGGATGCGTAAAAAGGTGGGATTGGTATGAGCGAAGTGCCGTATGGAATGACGGGGCAATTCCCCGCCTCGAATCACCAGGCCCCCAGCGAGATGTTGCCAGCGACTCGCGAGGCGTTACGTGTGTTCGCTCGACGTCGTGCGACACTGCAATTTTGCCGTGGCATCGCCATGGGTGCGACGGCGTTGATCGCTGGAGCGATTCTTCTCGCATTGGTCGATCACTTTGCGAGGCCGACGACTCTTCCGCGAATCTTGCTCAGCCTGCTCGCCTATGGCGTTGCCGGATGGGTGGCCTATCGCAATGGGATCGCATCCGCGTTCCAAAGTTCACCTTCCGAAGTTGCCGGCAGTTTCGAGGTCGCTCAAACCAAACTTCGAGGCCAAGTCCTTTCTGCCGTCGAATTAAGCGAAATCGATCATCTGAATGGATCGCCCGACTTCAGGCGAAAGCTACAAACGCATGTTGCCAATCAACTGAGCGGTATCGAAGTGCGGCACTTGCTGCCGTGGAAGCTGATCCAAAGTGCCACGTTGGTGCTGTTCGGTTTGGTGGTCGTGATCGCATCCTTGGGATTGATTCCAACACTCGAACTGCCACGGCGGTTTGCCCGCGTGTTGCTCCCGATCGCACCGATCCAAAGAGCATCGCTGACGAAGATTCATTTGATTCAACCAAACCCGCCTTCCGCGATGGTCGCCGAAGGAGATCTGGTCGGCGTGGTGGCGGAAATCGGACGATTGGGACGTTCCGAAGTCTGGCTAGAAATCCGAGACGATGCCGGTGAAGAGCGTCTGCGAATGGTCCGACGCTCGGCGGATGACCAATCACAGATCGATTCAAACGATACCGAACTCCCAACCTATTCTGCTAATCTGCCGGTCCAGCAGACTCCGGTCGACTACCGCATTTTGGCGGGTGATGCGGAGACGCTTTGGTACACGCTGACACCTCAACCAAGACCACGCGCGACATCATTCGAAAAAGAGTATCAGTACCCGACGCACCTCAAATTGCCGAACGAAACCGTTACAGAAGATCATGGTGATCTGACGGCTTTCGTCGGTACAAAAGTAACGATGAAGGTCAACTTTGACCTACCCGTTCGCGATGCAGAAATGCGTTTTTCTTCGCGGGGCACCGGATTGGCGTTGTCCCCCAACCCTTCGAACGAACTTCAGTTCGAAATCACGGTTCCGATCTCCACTCCGGGCAGCTACCGACTCGATGCGATCGGATCTGACACCGGGCTGAACAATCCGTTCTCGCCTCGCTACACGATCGATCCGGTGATCGATCGCAATCCGATCGCGATGTGGGACGACTCAACGCCACGTCGACAAATCGTTTCTCCCGCTGCGGTTCTCTCATTGGTCGGGCATCTCGAAGACGACGTGCCGATGGACCACGTCATTCAGCAAATTCTGCTGGAAGGCGAAGGAGTCACGGAGATCAAGAAGTCATTGGACACCCCAAGCCGAACCGCTCGCGTGGAATTGGAATGGGACCTGGCACGCTTTGATGGACGCGAAAAACCTGATGTGACGCTTCCATCTGGTAGTCGACTGAAAACTCGCTTGATCGCGGTGGATCGATCTGGGCATCGCGGTCAATCCAATTGGATCGACATCTTCATCGCACGTTCGGACTTTGATCCCGACCGACACCAAGACCTGATTGAACACCAAGATCTCTCTCGACAAATCACCTCCTGGTTCGAAGAACTGAACCTGATCGGTCAAGGCATGCAAACCAGCATGAAGGAAGCGATCGATTCACCTGACACGACTTCGTTTCTACTCGAGGCCGATCTCTCGGATCAAATCCAATCACTTAGGAATCAATGGGAATCGATCTCGGGATTCGACAATGAAGACAGCACCGTCGCTCCCACCAACGAATCCCCTATTTCAATCCGCAAACGACTGACCTTGTTGAGCGATCCAGTATTGATCGATCAATGGTCACAACTGGATTCCGCAGCGAATTTTGCTCTCCAACAACTATCGCTTCACTACCAAGCCTGGCAACAAATTGGCAAACAGTTGCCCGAAAAGGAATTCGCTCTCGAACGCAAACGGCTGGCCGGATCACATGTTGGTGATGTGCGGTCGATCGTCAACTTGACCTCTCGCTCGATCGATTTCACCAAAGCGAATCTCGCGATTGATTTGGCGAAGGGGGTCTCGCGGGACATGCAAACGATCCAGAACAGCGCAAAGATGCTCGGTGACATCGCGGCCAACGTTCCGCTCACCAGACTGCCAGGACAAAGTGAACTCATCAACCAACAGTTGCTTCAAGTCAGCCAATTGCTGAAATCGATGGAACCGGATCTGCCCGAGAACGTGAACGGTTCGCATGAGAATGTTCATCGATTCATCGACGACCGTACTCGGATCATTTCAGACGGTCGTGATCGACTCAAGACTTCGCAGGATGGCAGCGCCGAGGCTCCATTCCGCCACACGATGCGTCAGCTAGCCAATGACGTTGAATCGCTACGAAACCAAAGTTTGTTCAATGGGAACATCAACAACCAAATCGCTGCAGCGACAAAGGAGTTCACTGCAGAACCGCTGGGCTGGGCCGGTCAATTGCGTTCACTCAACCGCACCGGGAAGCAATGGCTCGATCAAACCAAAAGGAGTGCTTCGCTCGAGGAACGAGGCGATTCGAATGATCTGACCGAGTCAAGAGACATCGAACGGCTGCACGCCGAGAACTTTCAAAGATTGCGTGATGCAATCCTTGAACGGCTCGATCGATTGGAGCGAGTGGAAGAAGCTCGAAGTGACGCCCAAGTCATAGCGAGCGCCGACCTCGACCTCATCACTCGCACCATGAACGCAATCATGTCCGAGGGATTCGTCCCGCCGGAAAGTTCAAACCTTGACGCGGTGGCTTTCTTCGACAAAGTCTCCAAGGCCGTCATGACTTTGGACGCTGGAAACAAACTGCATCGCTTTGAAAAGCAACTGCAGTTTGTGGCGGACCGAGAACGCTATTCAGTCGATTCGATCGACGCGGTGATTCAACAACCGATTCGTTTGAAACACATCCAAGTCGCCAATGAAATCCCAATGGCCCAAATCCGCCACGTGGGGCTGGATCAAGAAACCGGGCAGCAGCTCCAAAACACCCGCTGGAATCAGGATGCGACCCAGGCACGCGAACGCTTGGAAAACCGACGTTGGAAAAACCAACTTCCGGTATCGGCCGCCATTCCTATCGAATCCATTCTGACGACTTATCGATCGGCGTGGAACGATCTTGATCCGCTGATGGAAGAAGCTCGTGCATTCCTTCGCGGCCTGACTCCGAGCTTGTCGGATCAAGCACGCGAGGCAGCCGAGGAAGCCAAGCAACAAAGCGAGACGATCGAAGAAGACCAAACCAAACGCCCCGATTCACCCGAGCAAGTCGCAGCAGACGCGGAATCGAAATTCGATGAATTGAAGGAACAAATCGGCGCGGTCGCTGAACAGCTCGCCGACCGAGCCAACAACGCGGACTATTCAAAAGCGGATGAGGCCCAGGTCGCTCGCGATGCGGACCAAGCGATAGCCGCCATCGAAGAACGAACCGAAAAAGTTGCCAGCCAGCTTCGCGAGAATCAACCCGATGAAGCTGCCGAATCGTTGAGCGATCTATCCAAAACGCTCGACGCCATCGCGGATCACTTTGAGGCAGTCGACTCGGACGAAGACACCTCGGCAACTCGCGAAGCTCTCAACGAAATGTCTCCGGCCTCCGAGTCCATCTCGCCCATGGACAACCAGTTCGACGCGGCGGAATCGGTTGCGAAGGCCAATCAGATGACTCCGGAGCAATTGCTCGAACAGCTCGAAAAGAAGCTCCCCACCGACCAACCGATGCAGGAATCTTTGCAAGACATCACCGAGAAAACGATTCGCGCCGCGGAACAAATGATTCGCGAAGCGGCGACCGAAGAAACCAGCTTGCGTCGCAATTTGGAACGGTCCGACGCCGAGTTCTCTGAACAGAAGCGGATCGCTCGAAACGAATTGCGTTCACTGTCGGATCGCACAAACGCCGTCCGCGATCATTTGCTCGCAATGGCGGAGCAGGCCAGCGGTTGGTCGAACGAAAGTGCGACTCAACAAAAAATTCAACAACTTCGCCAGCAGCTGTCGTCGGCGACGCAGAAAACCAACGATGTCCAGCGTGACGATGCGTTGTTGGAAGAACTGCAAGACGCGAACGAATCACTTCGCGATGCCGTGGAAGACGCGGCAAAACAGACATCCAAGATCAACGAAAAAGCACAGAAGTCGCAGAAGAATGCATTGCACAACAACGAACAATCGCGAACCAAGGCCGCTCGGCAATTGGAGGCGATCCAGCGACGTGGCAAAAACCAATACCTGCAGTCACTGCAAAGGGCAAACCAGCAATGGAGCCGCAACGTGGAAGAGGCGGGACGCCGCATTCAGCAAGCACAGAAACAAGAACGCAACGCTCAGAACAGTTTGGATCGAGCCCAAGACAAACTGAAGAAACAACCCGACGACGAGTCAGCCAAACAGGAGGTGGCGGAGAAGCGAGCTCAGGTCGAAAACGCCCGAAAGGCCGCCGAGGCAGCCAAACAAACTCGCGACTTGGCACGCAAATCAGAAACCGAAGCCAAGCAACGATTCGAAAAGGCTCGCAATCGCATGGTCGCCAACTTGGACGCCGAAAACCCTGCGGCCGAAATGCTTTCGCGAGTCACTCAACAAGCAACCGAAGAGCTTCAAGACCTAGCCACCTCACTCGATTCCGTCCAAGAATCACTGTCGATGGAAGACTCTTTGAGTTCACCTGAATCAGCCAACAAGGCCTTGGCCGACCAGCAAAATCGTCTCCAGCAATCCGTCGCGATGGCAGCCGAAGAACTTCGACGAGCAGCACGGCACGAAGAGCGACTCGGCAACGCAACGTCGGCCGAGAAACTGAACGATGTCGCGAAAGACGTTGAGTCGGTCAATGAGCAACCGATGAGCGTCGCACAACAATCGCTGCAAGCAGGGAAGGCCGAACAAGCGAACCAACAACTCGCCGACGCTGCCGCTCAACTGCGAAAAACGGCTGACTCTTTTGCTCAGCAGAACACCGACGCATCGGCCGATGAAAACCAATCCGAAGAGGCCTCCGACGGCGAACCTTCGTCGCCTCAAAGCGAAAAGCTCGCCAAAACGCTTGACGAATTGGATCGTGCTCTCAATTCGCCACCGCCAGAGATGGGAGACAACCAATCGGAATCGAGCGAATCCCAATCGTCGCAATCGCAATCAGATTCCGAGAACCAGCCTTCCGATCAATCCTCAGAAGGTCAATCCTCTGAGGGTTCGCCCGGCCAGCCCCAATCGGACGCGTCTTCCAGCCAACAGCCGAATTCGCAATCAGGTTCCAACCAACCGGAGACTTCCGGGCAAGCTTCTTCCACGTTGGCCGAAGCTGCTCAACAAGCCATCCGCAATCTGGCTCAGCAAAGACAGCGACAACTGCAGCAGATTGCTCAGGCGGGCGATCCATCTCAACCGTCTGACCAGAAATCATCGCAACAAAGCAGCTCCCAAGCGAACAACCCAGCGAACGACTATTCACAGTCACAGGACAATTCGTTGATTGACGCGAGTGACTGGAACATCGCTGACGGGGACTGGGGCGAACTCCGTGAACGCCAGACCGATGAAGTCATTCAGGATCGAAAGGTTCGTATCCCAATGACGTATCGCAAAGCCGTTCAAGCCTACTTCGAAGCCGTCTCAGCCGAAGCGGCAAAGACCACCTCCTCCAAATCATCGGGCAGGTGATTGCTATGCACTCCACCAAACGCAACCATCTGGACCGCAGGGCTTGGCTGAACCACGCACTGGCAGCAACCGGTATCGCGTGTGCGAGCATGCTGGACTCAAACACATCGCTTTTCGGCAGGAAGGCCTTCGCCGAAGAAGATCTGACAGATCTCTATGTTGACGATTCAATTGACCAATCCGTGGACCGAGGCGTCAAGTTCCTCCTGCGATTACAGAAAGACGATGGCTCTATCGCGGACCGCGGTACCGCGACCGCAATGACATCGCTCGTCATCATGGCGTTGGCTTCGGTGGGAACCATTCCCGAACCGGGCACTCCGGAAGGGCGAGCAATGAGCCGCGCGATTGAATTTGTGCTGCAGCCTCGCAACCAAACCAAAGGCTACTTTGGACATCACGATGGATCGCGGATGTACGGGCACGGCATCACCACACTGATGCTGACTGAGATTTTGGGAATGGGTGCAACCATCGACCAAAACGCACGCATCCACAACGCGCTCGTGCAGGCCATCCAAGTCATCTTGAAGTCACAAGCGGTTCGCAAACCGCAACGACTGCAGGGTGGATGGCGATACAAACCCGACTCCAGAGATTCCGACTTGTCGGTTTCGGTTTGGCAAGTCATGGCATTGCGATCGGCAAAGAACGACGGATTGGATGTTCCCGCAGAAGCCATCGATTTCGCAGTCGAATACTTGCAAGAATCCTACACCTCACCGCTCGATGAAAACGGACAACCTCGTGAAAAGGTTGGTGGCTTTGCCTACACACCGGGTACCCATCACCCCGCATTCACGATGACTGCGGCAGGCTTATTGGCGATGCAGACCTGCGGCCGCTACGACTCGCCGCTGGTGGCAGGCTCCGCCGCGTGGTTGCTCGAACATCCGCCGCGGACGAATGAACGGTTCTTCTTCTACGGCATGTATTACTACGCCCAAGGCATGCACCAAGTCGGTGGAGAAGCCGCGGAAACGGCAGCGAAGCTGGTTCCCGAACTGCTGCTGAGACTGCAAGCGGACAATGGGTCATGGGTCAGCCACCAGGGCGAAGAACGCAATGTGGGGGTTGCCTACGCGACTTCATTGGCGATCCTCAGCCTTAGTGTTCGCTATCACTACCTACCGATTTATCAACGCTGATCGCTGGAGAGTCCCGTCATTTGGGGCCATCAAACTCGTCTGGCAACTGGCAAAGAGCCTTTTCACCCCGAATCGCGGCTTGGTTTTTTGGGCGTCAAAGTCCAAGCGACCGAATTGGATTGACAATCGGATGCGACGCAGGAATACTACCGGCAACGTTACGTGGTGCCGGTGTTCCAAAGCTTGGATCACTGGAAACAGGGAACTTCGGTGAGATTCCGAGACGGCCCGGCCGCTGTATCCGACGCGAAGCTGCTGACTTGGCATCTTCCAAGCAAACATTCCTCTTGTGCCATTGTCATTGATCGGAATTTTCCGTGACAGACGAGAAGGCGAGCGTTTGCGAGTTTGCGTCGGGAGTCAGAAGACCTACCACGAAACGGACACTATGTGATCTTCTTGGGCGAGATCGGTGTCGAGGCGAAATCCTTTTTTCGCTTGGCTGTTTCGTTGAATCCCAGTTCGAATTCTGAAGGCAACTTCCGCGCGGGTCCATCTCGTTCGGTAGGCACAGAGTCGGACTGACACGATCGCTTCGCATGGTCCCGTCCGCTCAAAAGCATTGCCACCGCCACCGCTATCGCTGCGTTTCCGCCCGTGGTTTCACCTTGGTCGAATTGCTGGTTGTGATCGCCATCATTGGCGTCTTGGTTGGCTTGTTGCTTCCCGCCGTCCAAGCGGCTCGCGAAGCCATGCGGCGTGCGTCCTGTCAAAACAATTTGCATCAAATCGGTTTGGCTCTGCACAACTACCATGCGGCCCACAACAAGTTTCCGCCCGGCGCAATCGAGGTACGTCCTCAATTCCCAAACGGAAAGCAATTGGCGTGGTCTGCGTTCGTTCTGCCGTTCATGGAACAGTCGGGCCTGCATGAACAGATCGATTTCAAGTTGGCGTTTGATGCGCCAGAAAACGAACCTGCCGCGGCGACCATCTTGCCGGGATTTCTTTGCCCGAGCACACCTCGCTCCGAAGGATTGATGCAGGGACGTGGAGCCTCCGACTACGGCGGAATCTACGGCCAACGCATCACCGGCCGCAACGATCCTCCCAATGGAATGATGCTCCACGATCGAGCTCTCGCGATGCGAGATGTTTTGGACGGAAGCTCTCATACCGTGATGATTTCAGAAGACGCGGCCTTTCCCGATGGGCAGTGGATCAACGGACGCAACTTGTTTGACCAAGCGTTTCCGATCAACAAAGCACCCAAATTCGAAAACGACATGCGTAGCTTTCACGTCGATGGCGTGATGATCCTCCGCACGGACAGTTCGGTCACCTTTCTGACTGAACAACTCGATCTGCAAATCCTGGCCGCGCTCTGCACGCGAGCCGGACACGACGACGCCACCCTGTAACACACCATTGAATCAATTCTTTCCGGATCTGCCGTGAACCCTTTCAAATCAACCCGCTTTGCTCGTCGGCACCAACTGCATCTGGCCATCGAGAACCTCGAATCACGTCAACTTCTTGCCGCCGGACCTTACGCTCCCTCCGCAAACGAAGTTGGCTCGACCGCAGTCGATCGTGAATCACCTTCGATCATTGGCTGGGCCACCGGAGTCGCGGAATACAACGCGGGTGCAGAAGTGGACGCTGTTTGGCAGGACACATCAAAAGCCCTCGGTCCGGCGGAAGGTCAATCGGGCAGCATCGTATCGCTGGGACGATCTGGTTCACTCACGTTGACGTTCGACGATCCCATTCGAGACGGCCTGGGGTTTGACTTTGCCGTTTTTGAGAACTCGTTCTCCGATACCTTCCTCGAACTGGGCTACGTGGAGGTCTCGTCGGACGGAATCAACTTCGTTCGCTTCGAGAGCGACTCTCGCACCGACTCGGCTGTTTCCGCATTTGGTTCGCTTGATCCAACCAACCTGAATAATCTGGCGGGCAAGTATCGAGGAGGATTTGGCACACCGTTTGACCTGCAAGAACTTCGCGGCACCGCCGGTCTCGATGTCACCGCCATCACGCATGTGAAGTTGGTCGACATCTTTGGCGACGGCTCATCGCTCGACGGACAGGGTGACCCGATCTACGACCCAACTCCGACCGTTGGCAGCGCGGGACTGGATGTCGATGGCGTCGCGGTATTGAACGCGAAAGAGACCGGCGCCGCGACAGTCGACTTCGAAACATTGGGGGCCTCGCTGGGTGCATCGGTCTTCTCCAACCAAGCACCTGATGGTTTCGAAGAAGAAGAATTGCTGCTCAACAACGACTTTGACGCCTTGTACGGAAGCTGGCAGGGATGGTCAATCTCCAAAGCAATCGACACCACCACTGCTGGATTCTCCAATCAATACAGTGCCATTACGGGCGAAGGACACGACGGCTCGGACAGCTATGCGGTTGGGTTCTACTCGGAATACGCCGAGGCCGAGAACCGTCCCACCATTCAATTGGATCCCAAAGTGGGATCGCAGTTTGATTCGCTGTGGATCACCAACACAACCTACGCGGCTCTTTCGATGAGAGACGGTGATCAATTCGCAAAAAAGTTTGGTGGTGCCGGCGGCACGGACCCTGATTTCTTCGAAGTTGACATTCATGGACTCAACGCAGCGGGCGATTCCATTGGCATCGTGACTGTTGCTCTCGCAGACTTCCGTTTCGCGAATTCTGCCGACGATTTCATTGTGGACGAATGGGTTCATGTCGACCTGTCTTCGCTACAAAACGCTCAAGCACTTCAATTTCAAGTTCGATCATCTGACGTCGGCGATTTCGGAATCAACACGCCAACCTACTTCGCTGTTGACGACGTGGTCTTGCGACGGCCTCAAGTTGCTTTGGATTTGGCGGACTCCGATCTCTTAGAGTCTGAATCGATGACCGGCCGCGTCTCGCGACCATCACTGGACAGCAGTTCGCCGATGACGGTTTCGATCGCCAACTCGGACAGCTCACTGGCCAGCCTTCCCGCCCAAATCACGATTCCGGCGGGAGCCGACTACGCCGAATTCACTGTCGCGACTATCGACGACGAGCTGGCCGGACCGGACCAGCAAATCAGCCTGACCGCCACCGCGGACTTGCAAGCCCCGCGGATTCGCGAGCTGAACATTCTCGACGACGATGCGACTGGACTGGCATTTTCGAGCGACTCCATTCAGCAAACTGAGGGTGAGTCCGCGACCACACTCACGCTTCGCCGAAACGATTTAGACCTATCTGCCCCGCTGGCCGTCTCGCTTTCCGTGACGCCCGAGTCACGGCTGAACTACCCCGCATCGGTTAGCTTCCCGGCTGGCCAACGTGAGGTTTCAGTCACGGTCTCGATCACGGACGATGCCAAACATTCGCCGACTCAGACAATCGAACTGGTCGCCAGTGCTGATGGTCGCGCCGATTCAGTAGTCGCCGTGGAACTACTCGACGATGATTTGCGAGCGTTGACCACCACCGCACCTTCCGCTTCCTTGAACGAAGCCAATCCGGACCAAACCGTCACTGCGATCATCCGTCGCAATGATGCATCGCTTGACGATTCGATGACGGTCTCACTGACCAACCCAAACTCAAGTTTGCTGACGATGCCATCGTCGGTCGTGATTCCATCGGGCTTTGATTCCGTCGAAGTATCGATCGGTGTCCTCGACAACGACATCGTGAATACCGGCAGCACCTTCACTGTTGTTGCCACTCACGCGAACGCAACAAACGCCGATTTCGATGTCACTGTGATCGACGATGAAGAACCCACCTTCGAGCTGGTTCTTCTCGATTCAAACAGCGACACACTCGACCAAGTAACGGAAGGCCAATCCGTCCGACTGTCGGTTACTCGACCAGCTGCGAACCTCGACGAAACCATCACGGTGACGCTCAGCCAATCGCTGAATGATCGAGTCGATGGACCGCTCGAAGTCACCATTCCCGCCGGTGCATCTTCAGCTGAAGTGACCTGGACCGTGGAAGCAGACCAGACTCTGACTGGCAATTTGGACTGGGTCATCGAAGCAAGCACACCGGGCTATGGAACCGCGAGACTGGAAACAGTCGTGATCGATGCCGATTCGCCGACACTGGCTTTGGTGGGTCCAACCGAGTCGCTCTCAGAGTCCAACGCAATATCGATCGGCGACTTCGAGTCATTTGGGCAATCTTTGACAACCGGTGAATTCATCAACAACGCCGGTCCATCGGGCATGTTCGTCAATGGCGACCTCACCTTTGGAAACTCGTTCAGCAATGCCTTCGGCTTTGACAGTTGGTCCGGTTTCGCGATCAGTCGTGGATCGGACACGACAACGCCAGGCTTTTTCAATCAGTATTCCGCGATCACAGGCGAAGGTGATCGCGAATCGAACACCTACGCCATCGGTTTCAATGGAGCTGACACGGTTATCCGGCGTGCCGATGACTCACGTCCTTTTGAATCCATTGCGGTCACCAACACGACCTACGCAGCATTGTCGATGCTCAATGGCGACGCCTTTGCCAAGCGGTTCGGGGGCGAGTCAGGCGACGATCCAGACACGTTTGTTTTGACGATCATTGGCAAGAACGCCAGCGGAGAATCGATCGGTGAAATCGAATTCCATCTGGCCGACTATCGAGCCGAAGACAATTCGCTGGACTACATCGTCGATGAATGGACCACGATCGACCTGACGTCGATCGGAGCAGCAACCGAATTGCACTTTGAGATGGCGTCCACCGACGTCGGTCAATTCGGAATGAACACGCCGGGTTACTTTGCGATCGATGACGTGCAACTAGCAGCACCGAACGATGGCTTGCCCCAAATTACTGTCCAGCGTCAAACGCTCGACTACAGCGAGTCTCTTGAAGTCAGTCTGACCTCGGATCGAACCGATGTCTCGCTTCCAGAGACCGTCGTCATCCCTGCTGGTCAGAACAGCGTGACCGTTCCGATCCGATCGATTGACGATTTGCTAGCCGAAGGCGACCAAGACGTTCTGATCACCGCGTCAGCAGACGGCTTCGAACCACAAGCCATTGTTTTGACGGTTGAAGACGATGACTCCCCGACGTTGACAATCACTCACGCTTCGAACGATTCGCTGAATGAGTCAACAAAAGTCATCGTTGACATCGAAGATGCTGGCGCAAACCTGGATGCGGAATCATTCGACAACGGTTCAAACCTTTCTGGAAAAATTGAATCGGGACCACTCGAGTTCCCGAACTCATACAACGACGAATTCAATTTCTGGAGTGGTTGGGCGGCATCCAACGTGACGGACGTGACAACGTCGGGCTATGGAAACCAGTACGCTGCCTACTCCAACTTGGACGCTGAGCAACCTGGTGGCGGTGAAGATTCCGATACATTTTTGATCGGAGCGGGCAGTGGTGGTACGGCTCCCAGCGTCACGCTTCCAGAAACCCTGGGCGACGCGAGGTTTGAATCCATCGCAATCACAAACAGCACCTACGCTGCCTTGTCGATGTCGGAAGGTGACAGTTTCGCGAAGCGTTTCGGCGGTGAAACCGGAGACGATCCCGACTACTTCTTGCTGACGATTGTCGGACTGAACTCATCCGGTGAGACCGTTGGCACGATCGACTTTTATCTCGCCGACTATCGATTCGCAGACAATTCGTTGGATTACATCGTTGACGAATGGACCACCATCGACCTGACGTCGCTGGATGGAGCCTCGCAACTGCGATTCGATCTGTCTTCGTCAGACGCCGGCGACTTCGGAATGAATACTCCAGCCTACTTCGCCGCTGACAATGTCGTCCTCGACCAAGTGACAGAAACGCCGACCTCGGTCGTGATCCACCGAAACGACGCGGATCTATCGTCGGCTCTTTCAGTCACATTCGAATCTGACGATGCACGATTCGCGATTGATACTCCGATTGAAATTCCGGCCGGAGCCGACTCCGTCCGCGTTCCCGTGTCGATTTTGAACGACCGAATGGTCAATTCAGACGGTACTGCGACCTGGACTTTCTCGGCGGATGGTCATGACAGCGGCACGGCTGTGGTTTCCGTTCAAGATGACGAGATCCCTGGAATCGAAATCATTCGCCTGCAGTCCCCGTCGCAAATCGTTGAAGGGGAGACGGCAGATCTCTACGAAGTGCGTCTGACAGAAAAACCGGAATCTGATGTGACGATTTCGATCGACGCGTTCATTGAATCGATTGATGCTGGCGAGCAGCTATCGCTTAGTGCCTCCGCATTGACGTTCACCCCCGACAATTGGGATGAACCGCAAGTGATCGCCGTTTCCGCTAACATGGATTTTGCGCAAGAGTCGGACCAAACCGTTCAACTGACCTTCGAAGTCGACGCTGACCTCAGCGATTCCGGCTACACAGGCATTTCGGCCGAGCAAAGAACCTTCACTCTCATCGACTACCAGCCGTCCGAGTTGAGCCTAGCGGTCGAGGAAGGCGAGCTCGTTCTGCGAGACAATCGCGACAGTACCGTTTGGATGTCGAATGCCTTGAATGACGGGTTCGACCTCGTTCTGAATGATGAAGATCAAACTCTGGCAATTGGTTCACTTGCGAGTGCGACCGGTTTGGTAACGATTGATCTAGGTGACGGAAACGACCAAGTCACGCTCGACACAACTTGGTTCACTTCGATTGACGGCGGAGACGGATTCGATCGTTTGGTGCTTCAGCCAAGCGATGGCGTCGCAAACGATAGCCAGCCGCAAGAAATTGACCTCGCTGCATGGTTGCAAAATCGCGTGGTTGGTTTTGAAGAGTTCGTGTTGGGTGCATCCGGTGCCGCTGAACCTCTGACATACCAACTGGACTCCGCACGCCTGAATTCGCTGCTGGGAGCAACCGCACCAACAATCACCAGCATTGGAAGTCAAAACTTAAGACTGACCGGCAGTTGGCAACTCGGAGTCCCCATCGTCGGGGACGGTTTGGTTCGCCAACGCTTGGTCTCTGACAACATCGAAGTTCACGTCATCACCAGCACTCCATGGCAAAACGCGATCCGCAGCGAAGATGTCAACGCCAATGGTGAAGTGACAGCGCTCGACGCATTGACGGTCATCAACCGCCTTAACTCAGGTGAATCCAATGAGTTGTCGACACCAAACGATCCGAACGAACTGATCGGTCGATTCTACGATGTCTCCGGTGACGGACGCGTGTCTGCACTGGATGCTTTGAAAGTGATCAACTATCTGAACGGTGACACCGCTTCTGGAGAACAAACCACCGCGTCGCCGATCACCCAGTCACCGAACGTTTCGCCCGCTCCATCCGGTGACCAATCGGCCGCCCCGGCCGTATCAAGCGAAACTGGCATCAACGCTGACCAACGGAGCGAAGTTTTCGCTTCGATCGTTGATCGCACAGACGTGCTCGGAGCCACGTCCGATTTGCCGTTTGTTGACTCCAGCTCGACCAAGCTGTCCCTCGACCGGATTGACCAACTGTGGAGCGAAACAGGCCGCAATTCTGACGAAGAATCGGCCTCGTCTGAGAGCGTTGAATTCACCAATTACCTCGAGTTATTGGGTGACCAAGCGTGACGAAACAGACTGATACTCCGCGTTCGCCCTGCGTTGGGGTTTGCCAAGTGGACCAGCAACGGTTGTGCGTTGGTTGTTCCCGAACTTTGGGCGAGATTGGCCGATGGTCGATTGCATCTCCCGAAGAAAAACGTTCCATTCTTGAGTTGGTACGCCAGCGGCGGTCCGCTCAAGCTCCGTCAATCCAAACAGTGCCTAGCCAACCAAACAGTGCCTAGCCAAGCCAATTCGTGAAGCCGCGTCACACGTCGCGGCTCGGCCGATTGGCCGCCCCATTTCCGTACCTTTGATTTTCCCGATTGAGTGTTCCTGTGAATCCAAATAACAACCTGCAACGTTTTGCAATCGTCTTGAGCATGATCGGCATCGCCGTCGCGTCTCGTTTGCTCCCACACCCACCCAACTTCACGCCTCTGGCAGCAATGTGCCTGTTTGCCGGTGCGGTGACAATCTCGCCAAGAATCATGGCTGCGGCTGTGATCGTTGCCATGTTGGTCAGCGATGCGGTGCTCGGGTTCCACTCGCTGATGCCGGTGGTCTACGGTTGCCTTCTGGCGAACTTCTTCATCGGTCGCAAACTGCTGGGTGCGAATGCCAACGCGATGAAAGTGGTTGCTGGTTCGCTGATCGGCAGCGTTCTGTTTTTCTTGGTCACCAACTTCGCCGTCTGGGTCGCGTTCTACCCCTCGACGTTAACGGGATTGGCCGCCTGCTTCACCGCCGCGATCCCCTTCTTTCAGTACACCCTGGCGGGAGACCTGGTTTACAGCGGATTGTTCTTCGGCGTGTACGCATTGGCGACCAGCGGGTTGACCGTAACCCAAGGCAAGCTCCAGCGAGTTAGAGTTCCCGTACGAGCTGGCGAATAGTCTCGTCTAGTTTGGAAATTCCACCGAACTGGAATCCGAGTGATTCCAGTTTGGCAGATGACATCTCGCGCCCCGACGATTTGGGTTCGCCTAGAATCTTCGCTCGAGCTCCCGTGATTGCCATGACTCGTTCGGCAACTTCATGCTCGGAAAAGAAACGATCGCAGCAATTGTAGGTTTCTCCCGCAATCGCATGATCAGTCGCGAGCAAGGTCGATATCGCCGCGGCGACGTCCGCGACATGAACGACCTTGCCGCCTCCTTCGGCTCGAACGGATTCGCCTCGAGCCACTGG
>NZ_DDGH01000016.1:64344-65184 GCF_002337565.1 Rhodopirellula sp. UBA1907
TATTCGCCTCGAGCCACTGACTGGATCAGCCCGTACCATTTTGAATCCTGGACGGGATCCTCCACCCCGTAGATGGAAACCGGCCGGAGCGTCGCTGCATTCAGACGACCAGAACCACCATAGGCATGGACCATCGTTTCCATGGAAGCCTTGCACGCACCGTACAGCGAACCTGGACGAAGCGGGTGTTGTTCGTCCAGCGGAATGCCGTCGACGACATCTTGGTGCACGGCCCCCGACGAAACGAAAACGAACCGCTCGACCGCCTGGGAACAAGCCGTTTCAAGAAGCGAGATTGACCCCATCAGATTGGTTTGGATGTAGTCGAGTGGCTTGTCTGGAGCACTCATAAAGCTGTCGCCCTCACGAGCCAGCGCGGTATGAACCACGGCGTTACAACCAGACACCAATTGCTCGATTGACTGCGGATCATCCAGCTCACCTTGGACCCAATCAACGCCCTCTAACCGCGGGGGATCGTTCTTGCGGGTCCATCCTCGAACAGAATGACCGTTCCGTAGCAGGTCAGAAACGACGTGTTGACCTAAAAAACCGGTTGCGCCGGTGACTGCGACAAGCATCAGAAAACCCGAAATGCGAAAATGAACCCACTTACAAGCCGCTAGCGTCCCCACAGGGCACGCAAAACGCTTTTTGACTAGTTGACTTTCGAAAGGATCGTTAGAACGTGGGCTTCCGCCTGAAACGTTTATCCATTGAAAGCTGTCCTTTGTCTTCCACCGCATCCCCTTCTCAAGACGCCGGCACCGATACCTCGAGCAATACCGCCGTTCGAGATGAGATCCGAAACGTCGTCATCATCGCTCACGTTGACCACGG
>NZ_DDGH01000036.1:0-3729 GCF_002337565.1 Rhodopirellula sp. UBA1907
TGCTACCAGACCGACTGCACCCAGGGTTACATATGGGATCGGGCTCACGAACCTGATGTTGCGGAAGCGATGGACAATCTTTTTGAGTTGGTGATGCCTGTCATAGATTGCACATATCGTGAGGTTGATCCAGACGATCCTGACAGCTCGATGGAAGTCTTGGTGCCCGATGCTGATTTGCCGTCATGGTTTCGCACGCGTTCAGAATGGGGCGATTTCGTTGTCGCAGAGCCAATCTGCAACTGGCTTCGTGACGCGATTCCACAATGGCTGACATTCAAACCCTTCGAGTACAAAATCGCATAACCATGACATCCACCGAAGGACGCGAGCCAAGCGGTTTAGCAGTGGTTGAGTCTTTCGCGCGTCCTCGGTGATGTCTGTCGTTACGACACTGAAGATTTCGCCACATGACGGATGACCAACGCGTTGCTCGCCTCGTCGCTGAATTGGCGGGCACCGGCGCACAGGTCAACGGCGCGTTTCAGGTTTGGGCACTCGACGCGCAGCTGACCGACGCCCACTTGCATGGAATCTCAAGCTGGGCCGACCTTGAATTCTTGATGGCCGCGGGGTGCCCGATCACCGATGCCGGACTGGCTTCGATTTGCTGCTTTCGTCGGCTAGCTTCACTCGACATAGGCGGCACGGCAATCACTGCGAATGCGATCTCAACCGCCGAACTGCCGGAAACGCTTACAACCTTCGGTTTGTACGACATCCCGTTGACAGATGATGCTGCTAATCGAATTGCGCAGTTGCCCGAAATACGGATGCTTAATTGCAACGAATGCGGATTGTCACTGCCCGCATTTCACCGCTTGGTCGAGCTTCCAAAGCTGCGCGGATTCGAGGCGTTGGGCTGTCCTGTCCCAGATGATGATGCTCGAGCAATTTCTCGACGCATCCCACACGGTCTGCTACGATTGGACTCAGGCGTGTGGCGCAATGGAGACGTCAAACGTCCGCCCAGAAACAGGTCGTAACAATCGCGTGCACCGGAGTACGCGGGCCGAGCGGTTTTGAAGTTGAAAATCTTCTGCGCGTACCCGGTGACGCGTGACGTTATCCGACTGAAACCCAAGTGTCTTGACTTTCATGAAATGCCCACAATGCGAGACTCCATTACGCCTTGTGGCCGCGATGGAGGCCAACACTCAGGCGCCACGGGTGACGGCGTTGCGTCGCTTCCGGATCATCGACCTGCTTGCTGTGACCGCTTTGGTGGCGTTACACCTCGCTTCATTCCCCGCCGAGGCATCCAAAGGTGGATCGGATATGGCTGGCTTGCTCTATCTCTCCCCGACGGCGGTCACATGCCTGGCGCACCTTCGCTTGTGCTTGAAGATCCCGACGGCGATGTTTGTGCACTACGTCCTGACTGTCGCATGGACATTCCTGCACGCTGTCGGCCTCAACTATGCTACAAATGCATACAACCCAATGATGCGGTCTGGTCGCACCGTTGAGATGGCCGTGTACTCAAACGCATGGAACGATACTTTGGGGATGGCCGGATGGGCCATTGCGCTTGCTGCAACCTATGGCGTAGTTTGCTACGCTGCTGTATCGGCGACGGTCAATTGCGACCCGACACCTGCACGTTCGGGGACTCATCACGGCGGATAACCAATAAGCTGCTATGTGGGTTTTATAGTTTGGCAGTATAGCCGTTTCGGCGCGTACGTTCAGCGGTCACACTTTTAGTGCGTTTTCGAAGATCGAGTCTCCGCCCTGACGGGAACCTGCGGCGTGGCACTTTTCTGATGCTTGAGTGAGTCGTATCGCCATCCTGGCCGAAAAGAGGCTCGAAGCCCCAAGCTGCTTTATTCGGCGTTGGACTCGCATCAGAGCGCCATGCTTATAGACGACCTTGGCAGCCCGGAGTGATCCGAACCGCGCGACGGCCATGGATTTGACGACGTTAATGCGTGCCTACCACAGAACCCACAGTCGGGACTTCGAGTTATGGTGATTCTAAGTCGGCCACACCGAGGCGTGCCAGCACTGCGACCAGTAGGTCGCCCAATTCTTTCGGTTCAGTGCGACGACTGCGACGACTCTTGGCATGAAAGCCTTTTAGGGGACTTGCCTCTTGGAGGTAGTGCGCAGCGGGAATCTGCTCAATCGCAACACGGAGATCGTTGACGATTTGGGAAGGCGAAGTCCCATGCTGTCGATGGAAGTTCATTAGCTTTTCCAGCACATAACCTCGATCCAATCGACTCGGATGCGAGTACAGTTTGCCACCGGAAACCATTTGGAAGACAGGCCGCGTCAAGCGATTGGCAATTCGGCAACGGACATCGGGCCCAGCGACGCCCTGCTCTCTCCAGTGGCTTGCCTTGGCTCGCCAGTAGGCGTTGCATTTGACCATGTTCGAGGCAACCATCAACCACGCTGCACGCATCTTGCCGTTGCGAAACTTCGACAAGTTGCCACCTCGATCCACACCATCACTTTGGTATCGACTTGGAAACAGTCCACTGCGACCGGTGATTGACTTGCTCGATGCGTAGTGTTCGATCGGTCCAGTTTCACCTGCGAGTTCTGCGGCACTAACGACGTTGATTCCGGGATGAGAGAGCAGCAGGATGTACGGCGTCTTGACAAGTAGCGATGCTTCTTTGACCTCACATGCGACAATTTGCTTGGTTTTCAACTCCCAGTCGTCAAGCAACTCTAGCCACACGTGTGCAATCGAGCTGGCCATCTCTTCTCCGGTGGTCGCCTGCTTGGCCCAGCAGTAGATTCGTTCGAGAGTACGTTGCTGAAAACGAAGTTTGTGATTACGAAGCCAACGACCGAGTTGGAGTATCCCTGAATCGAGGATAGCTTGAGCCGTCCCGCCATGATCGGCGATGAACTGCAACGTCCCAACAGCGATGGGTAGCGTCCACATGTCAGTCGTAGCGAAAGTGGATGTAAATCCTGGCAGGCAACGATCCACGTGGTACCGAATTTGGGACTGTAGCTTTGACCGTTTCCTCACCAAGTCACGGCGATGGCGAACCAAGATTTGTAGCCGTAGGTAGGTCTCGTTCCACGGCTTTTCTAACAGGCCAAATCCGTTCACCGCGGCGCGAAAGATCGCCGCTAGATCGTTGTCGTCGGTCTTCACATCGCCATGCTCGGGTAGCCGATAGTGGCTCGATGCGAACGGATGAATGATGCGTGTGTCGTATCCTAACTTCTTCCATTGCCGATAAATGGGCTTGTGGTAAGAACCGGTCATCTCAACACACGCGATCACATCTTTGATTTGATGACGTTCGATGGCTTCGGTTGCCAACTGAGCCATCACTTGGAATGCGTTGCACCGATGTTCGACCTCGGTCGGCTCTATAAGAACCTTTCCGTAGAAGTTGGCCATCATCCATTTCGAGCGATCCTTGGCGCAGTCCACCGCGATCACCCCAAAGCCCTCCGGACCAACCTGCTGGACACGCGGTTGAATGATACCGGTTAGCTTGCCGAGAACGGCTACGCGAAAACTTTTGTTTGTCGCTTTTGATTTCGTTTTTCCGGATTTTCTTTTCGAAGTCATCATCAACACCTTGAGTAGAAGAAACGCTTACTAAAACATTTCCCACGGATGCAGACGAAGCAATGCTATCAATTTTTTGTTTCAATGGACGGCTTACCAGGATTTGACTTCGCGCGGATGCGGCGGTTGAGTCTCTTTCTCTTTCATGTTGCTTCGTTCGTCGCGGTTCAAAACGCGTCGCC
>NZ_DDGH01000097.1:0-9636 GCF_002337565.1 Rhodopirellula sp. UBA1907
AGTTATTCACCGTGCGTTGCTTATTACGGATCTCCAATAGGAATTTGCTTTCGCGTGGATGCGTCGGTTGAGTCACTTTCGGTTCCAAGCTGCTTCGTTCGTCGCGGGGTGAAACGCGAACGTCTAGCCGTAGCTCAAGTTCTGTGTTCTGGTCGACGAGGAAGGCGAAGCTTGGCTCTCAGCTAACAAGGGTTGTGGTGTGCTGGGATATTCCAAGCCGTGGGACGGCGTGCTTGGGTATGTTGACGGTGGCGATACCACGAAACGCGGTTGCCTTCCACTGAGATTCGTTCACGACACGATGATCGTCGACGAGCTAGAATTTACTCCCGGAGCTTCGGAAGTAAATTGCTAAGCAGGACGGCAGGAGTCTTTCGGCGATTGAACTGTTTTGGCAAACGCCACTGGTCCCACGTACAACCGGGGCCGATGCCCAAACGGCTCACATTGTTGTGCTCGATCATTCCTGCCGACCTGCTTAGCTGCAATGAAGTTGGGGTGAGGTGACTCTCAAAGCCAAGCAACCAGTAGCCGTTCGAAACGAATACAGGCGTTCGTTTTGGATTCAGATCGCTCACGCCAGAAAGCCAGCGTCGGGTAACATCACCTGCTACATCCGGGACAAAGAAGACGTTAGCATGCTGCAGACGTTCCCTCCGACAAGAAAGGTGCTTCAAACGCATGCTCCGAAAACCTGAACACATGTCGAAGATCGCCACACGGCGCATGGATCTTCGTTACCCCGACCTGGGCGCCGCGTGTACCGACGTTGCTCGCTTGCGTGAAGGCGGCTACGAAGTCGTTGGTACATGGAGCCTTGCCCAGATACTCGATCATCTGAACATGTCGATGCAGATGACGATTGACGGTGCGGACTTCACGTTTCCGGCGATGATGCGACCGGTGATGAAACTGATGTTCATGCCAACAATGCGAAGGGGCAAACCGTCCAAACTCCGCGGGAAGGCGCCGGAGCAACTTCAGCCCGCTCTGGACCTTGATGAAGATGCATGCGCGAAAAAATTCTACTCGCTCGCGGACACCCTGATGGACCCGTCCACTCCATTCGTTTCACACTATCCGATGCTGGGACGGCTCACCCGAGAGCAATGGCTCTTGATGCAGCAATGGCACGCTGCCCATCACTTGAGCTTTGCCGTGCCGAACGACTGAGATGGGCATCACGACTGGTGGCTGACACGATCGGCCCCGCGCAATCAACGCTCGATGCCCAGTTGCGTCGAAGCTCAGTTGCGGCGAGCGTGGGTGAAGAGTGGAAAGCTAGACCAAGCCTCCCCCCAATCTTTCGGGTCGAGATTTCCCGGGCAACAGGTTTTGTTGCCCCGCACGAAAGAGACCCGCTGATTCGCTTTGGGGTGTATTTGAATGGTCCCACGCACACCCGGCGAGTCGAGCCACTGCCGTTTGAGCGGGGAAAAACGGCGTTTTAGAGTACACCCGGAGGGTGTGAATCTTCGCTTCCCAGATAGTCTCGGATCAAATCAGATTGCACCTTTTCAATGATTCTGCGTGTTCCCTCATCGAGCGTGGTGCGATCTGGTGGGTTCTGATCGGATCTGTCCTCCACCAGTGCTCCACCAGCCGCAGTTGCTGCTCGTTGGCGGTCATCTTTACCGGTGCTTGAATAGAACCCTTGAGCGGTTGCCTCGCTGTGTCCGGTCCATTCTCGAATGTCGACTGTCCGAAGCGTTGAGTCGCGTTCCATCTCGTTGATGCGAAACCGCCTGATGGCATGGAAGGGTTGGGGCCAAGGGGTCATCCCGTTGCGAGACAGGATCTTCTTGAACGTTGTTTGCAGGTTAACCGACCAACGCCCAGAACGAACGACCGTCGCGTCCTTGTCCGTCACGTCGAACTCCGGCTTTGTTGCGAGTCGCCCAATTCGATTTAGGACATGAGGAGCGTCACCAGCGTGCTCTCGCAGTTCTTTGAGGATCGGCACAAGCGGAGCCCACAGAGGCATCAGACGAATATACATGTTCTCAGTGGAGGCTCGCTGACTGCCATTCCGCTTGCCGCGAATCTTGATCTCCAGAGCGTCGAAGTCGATGTCTTCCCAACGAAGAATGCACGCCTCGGCGATCCGGCAACCAGTCCAACGGAGAAACCACGTCAGGGCGTTCCATTCAAGATTTTCGATCTCGCTTCGACTCGATTTCGGACAGTGCAGCAGCGTTTCAATTGTTTCCGCCGTGAGCAACTCTTCTTGAAGTAGCTTCCTGTCGTCTGCCAACTTGATTCGAAATTGCTTACGCTCGGACAGGTTTTGAAAAGGATTCTCGGAGATCCACTTTTTCTGAACAGCGTAGCCAAACGATTCGGCACCACGCTTCAGGTAGTTACCAATCGTGCTGTCTTGCTTCGCGGCCTCGACTCGATCGGCGATGAATTCTTTTACGCAACCCGAAGTGATTGAATCGATACGGCAATCGGAACCGAAATGGTTTTCAAGTTGGCGTAGCGTGCTGCGGTAGTTCCGAACAGAACGAGCATCGACGGACTTCATCTTCATCTCGCAGTAGGCGTCGAATAACGCTTCGAGCGTCTTTGCTTCCTCTTGCCTTTGCAGCAATCCAACGCGAATCAGCCCCTCTTGGATCTTGGGACAGATTCGCTCTACCTTCGAGGCAAGGGCAGGGGACAGCGACCCGTCCACCCGCTTGATTGCCTCGACTTCCTCGATGACGGAGAAGACTTGCCCGGCAGCTTTCGCTGAGAGGTAACCGAGGTTGATCTTCTTGTTGACGCCGTGAACGGTTACGGAACAACGTCGATAGAGCCCACCGGCTTTCCTCTCAGCTTTTAGCATCGTTGCCATGCAATCAGTCTCCTGCGATTTCAAAATTTGAGGGTTGGCGGTGACGTTCAACAAAATGCGAAACGTCATCCCGGTGATAGAAGACGCCCCCGTCGATTTGATACGACGGCAAGCGTCCTTGCTTCGTCCATTCGCGAATCTTCGTCAAACCGACACCGAGGACAATCCGTAGATCGGAAGCGGTGTAGTGTATCGGCGTCAGCCACGCCCGGCGATTCATCTTCGCTTGCGGATCACTTGCGTTCATCTTTGCCTCCTTCTTGCTGATCCCGTTTTCCAGGATAGACCGGGGGATTCGGATCGATGAATTTCCGCGGGACAGGAAGTTGCTTCCCGTCATCGCCGGTGACTGTCTCCTTCCCACAAGGGTAGAGGGTTACACGCATTCTTGTTCTCCTTGGATGATTTGGTTGAGGTCGATTAAAAACGCATCGAGTCGTTCGTCGTAGCTGTCACACGTTTCGAAGTGGGTCGCCAGACATTCAGTAATATGGCTCGCTAGCGAGATGAGGGTCTGCTTATCCATCAAACCACCATTCTTGATCTCAGCCTCTGTAGCGGCTTTGGTGAGCTTCCCTAGCGTCGAAAGTAAACGTTCAGCGAGAGATGGATTCGATTCAATTGAGCTTTCAAGCAGGAACCTCGCGACGGCAAGGTCTTGACGAGTCAGCGACGGTGGAGATTCCGCAAGCTCGCTGACGCGGTCCATCGCGGCGGATTCCGAGAGTTGATATTGAGTTGTCACTACGCAAGCCCCAACAATTCAGGATTCTCTTTTCGGATTCGCCGGTACTCAGAAGGTGAGAGATCGGCGATGCTCTTCTTTTCAGCAATCCCGTCAAACAGGTTGTCGTGCAAGCCGCTTTCACGCATTGCTTGGATGGCTTCGGCTGGGCTGCCTTCCGAAGGTGCGATTTCGGCGATGTGATGGGGCGAAGCAGCACCTTGGGCGATACCCTCTAAATGGATGTCTCGTTTGCGGACTTCGGCGGTCAAAGAGCGGATTTGTCTTCTCATTTCTGAGATGATCTCGTCTTGTGTTTGTTGATCCATGGTTGTTTCCTTTGAGTGAAAGAGTGCCCGTGGGAGGCACCATGTCTCCCACGGGCGAAAGACGGGTTACCACGCCGTCTATGTTGGAAGTCGATACCGGAGGTAAGAGCCGGTTTCGTGTGTTTCAATGACGCCGTCAGAGAGCAGGCGTGGGAGTGTCGTGTCGATGCGTCGTGCGATCTTCGCCTCGTCGCGAAGACGAGTTTTTGCGAGACCTTCCGGCTTGTCTTTCAATGCCTCACGGACTCGCTCAGCGTCTTGCTGATAGTCGGCATCGGCTTTCTCTTGTTTCTTGGTTTGGCGAGCCTCACTCGCGGTCTGAACGTCAACCTCCCAGGTCCAATTGCCATCGGAGTCGAGGTTGCGAATCAGGACGTCGTATTCATCACCGTGATTGTTTGATCCGCCGATTTCGACTCCGAGATGATGGAGGCCGGAACCTGCGACATACTCGGTCATGCGTCCGATTGCGATCCACTGACGTGCCCACTGAGCGAAGCCGCTCCACTGCATGTCTTTCAGTTTTGGAGTGTTCCCGATTTTGTCGGACGCTTTGGTCGTGTGATTGGCGAGAACGAAAGTGATGTCTCGTTCTTGGCAAATTGCGTCAACATTCCGCAACTGCTGTCCCATCTGAATCAGGTTGTTCGCTTCGCCGCCATCCATGCAGAGATAGGCAGGGTCGACCATGAGCACGCCGGGCTTGATTGCATCTAACTCTTGTTGAAGTGGATCGAGTGGTGACCCAAAGTGATGAAGCTTCGGTGAGATATGAAAAAGGCCGGGCTTGGGATTGACTCCAGTCGATCTGACAATTGCTTGAGCGGTTTTGCGTAGGGTGCGGAGGCCGCTCTCACCGGAGATGAATAGGACGCCGGTTTCGTGACACTGCTTGCCGAGGAAAGTTCCGCCGGAGGTGATCGCAAGTGCCATGTCGAGCATGAGCGAAGTTTTGAGCGTTTTCTGAGCACCGAAGACGATGCCTGGCTCGCCTTTCACCAAAACGTCGTTGATGATGTAGTCGTCGTCTTCGTAGTCGAGCGTCATGAAGTCGCTGAATTCGTGAATGTGGTCGAGTGGGCCTGTCTCGCTTTTGAGGTTGTTCGCATCGTGGATGATCGAGCCGATGGTGATGCGACCATCTGGGTTCAGTGATTCCCATTTCGCGATGCACTCGGCAGGGTCGTAGAGAGCTGACTTGCTGGACCACGCGTCCCAGAGTGAGAAATAGGCTTCACCCTCATTCCTCAGAGCGGTTCCGTATTTGATCCAGGTTTGATAGTCGTCTGACGGCAGTTTGCTGAGTGCAGTGATGACGCGTGTCATCGTCTCTAGGTCAGCTCCGGCACTCAGTGTGCGGGCTGGAGGCGGTGCCTCTGGCAGGTCGGTGTATTCGATATCGAGCATGGTGCTTTTGTGTGGTAAGGGTCAGACTGCGGTTTGGATGGTTTGCAGTCCGTTTGAAGTGTTGCGGGACCAGTGCCAGAGGATCTTGCCTCCGACATCAACTGTCTTGGTGAAGTCGAAGCCTGCGTCCGTGGACATGCGGTCTAGCACGTACTGGGAGATGCGGCCCTGGTCGGCACGCGTCGGGCACTTCACTGGTTTTTCGAAGGGGACGAGGGCGTGGTATCCGTTGCCGCTCTTGCTTGTCCGTAGAGTGACGTATGGCAGGGATTTGATCGCATCGACGGTGGCATCGAGTTGGTCCTCGGATAGGCCGTTCTTGTGCCCGTCTGTCGAGTCAAAATCGAAGCCAACCCAATGACTGACCTTTTCTTTCCAGTCCCAGCCGCTCGTGCCGATCAGGTCCCAGTACTTGGTGGCACCCGCCTTGATCCAGGGATTCTTGAAAGTCCCGTCGCGATGCGGAATCCGGATGACGCGGCAGACGATCCCATCCGCATCGACGAACGCTTTGCCGCTATCGGTGCGGGTCAGACCTGTACTGTCGATATTGATCTGAATCTCGTGCCCGGGTCGCCAATTCGCGATTGGTGAACTCGCAAGTTGGGGGTACTGGCGAGTGAACAGGTATATCGCGAGGCAGGTGGGTAGACGCTCATGCGGAGCGTAGTCGCTGAGGGGTCTCATTGGACTGTGCTGATGTGCTGGTGAATGAAGTGCGAGAGCACGCCCGATAGGGCCAGCACAGCGGTATCGGGCGTGCTTTGTCTCGCGAGCAGTCTCAAGCCATGGAAGAGGCGAGACAGCTTTGAATAGAGTGGAGGCCAGTCCACACTACATAAGGTGATTTGAGGCCTATTTTGTTACCTGATTCTGGGAAAATTTCGAGAAAAATTGCGATCTATAGATTGCACATTTCTGCTGAATTGGCAGTGGCGAACTACGAACAAAAAGCGAAACCCGGCCTCGAAAGCACGAACAACCCTGCACTCCTAAAGGAGTGCTAGGGTGTTCGTACTTGTCTCCGATGGCACTTTTCTTATAAAGAATACTGCGAAAAACCACGAACACGGGCGTGTTCGTACTTGTTCGTCCCTGTTCGTACTTTCTGCTGCGTTTCTGCCTCGCGGTTAGTGTCAATTCCCGCGATTAACGCCAGAAAACGCCGTCAGTGCCCCTCCAGGCTCGCTGAAGGACCAAAACGTGAGACACGCCCAGGAATTGCCCCGCTTTTCTAGTGCTGTCAAACAGCCTTCCTGGGCCTCTGGGGGGCACGTAAGCGACCCCTCCACCGGCCCGGTTTAGGAGGCAATCCCAGCCCGCCCAGGAGCGTATTTGCTGCATCCGAGAGCGGGCGAAGGCAGACGCGTAGGCCCCCTCCCAGTCGACGTCCAAATGCCACCTCGTGCAGGGCGTCGGCATCTCATCAAATTGACACAGCCATTCGGTCAAATCATTGCGGTACTGGTGGCGGCGATTCCAATGGTTGAGAGGGTCACCCAGGCCGACCCAGATAGGTGTGCCACAATCTCGCAGCCACTCCCAAGTTCTCATGTCGCCATCCCAAAGTCACGTTTCAGCACATCCATCGCCGCTTCCCGACGACGGATGACCGATGCGTGAGATTTGTACCCCAGCGAGTCAGCAATCTCAGTTCGTGTCTCGCGATTCAGGTAGATCCGGCGAACGATATCCGCGTCATCGTCTTCCAGCCCGTCAATCATCTCCTCGAACTGACATTCCGGAGGGGCAGGTAGGTACAGCTCCGGATCGAGGCCGACGGTCGGCATCCCAGGCTTTTTCATCGCCGCACGTGTGACACAAGTCACAAGATATCCCCAGTCGTTCCCGTTTTGGTCGCGGGGGTCTGAGTCAGCATTCCGCTGACATAGATTCATCCAGGTGTCTTGAATTGCGTCGTCCGCGTCTTGTGCGAACCACTGGGTTTCGCCCCATTTGCGGAGTCTCGAATCGTACGCATCGAACAGCTCATCGAATGTGTCGGGCAATCCTGCAATGAGACTCATATCGAGACCCTCCGCAGGATATCGGCGACGTCGTGTCCATCGATGCGGATCGTGTAGTCGGTGCTAACACCGTTGACGATCGCGTGTTCCAAAATTGCGCGCAATTGCGTGAGCATTTTCTCTTTCATTTCTTTTCCTTGGTTGGGGCCAGCATGGCCCGGAGAATGCAAAGAGACCGACGCGGGATTTTCCCGGTCGGTCTCTAGCGGTGTGTGAAGTGTGACTAGATTGCAAGTCACTACCTTAAGTATTGCACACGTTTTGTGTGCGGGTCGGAAAATTCTTAAATAAAGTTCGGCAGACGGATTTTTCAATCGACGACGGAAGCCGAAACGCCCCGTTTGACGGCAGCGTCAAGGTATTCGTCCATCGGGTCGGGAACCTGAGCCACCATCAACTCGACGTGCTCAGACGGAACGGGGGTGCTCACGGTGATTTCCAACTCATACGGTGTCTCAGACAGCCCGTCCATCATCGCAGTTGAGATGATGTCTTCGAGTTGGCTGAGTAGCTGTTCTTCGAGCGACGCCTTGGCGTCTTGCAGCATGAGGGCGATAAGAGCTTTTGCGGTGGTTTTGTCGTCGATAAGTGTCATCGGTGAGTTCTCGGTAAAGTGTGTGGGTCAGGTGATGACCAACACTTGCACCGGATTTTCGCCATTCCTGTAAATCAAAAATCCAAAAACTTTAATCGAGTCCTCAACTGCCCTCACAATCGGACCCCGTAGCGACAACGCTGGAGCCTTCAACTCGAAACGGAATGCCACGCAGCATGATTGCGGCGATCATCGCGGCCTCTGGCAGCCAAACAGTGCAACTCTGTTCGGCGACATGCTTCAGGTGATAACTGTCCTGTCCCCGACGAACCGGGGTATCGAGACAGTATTGGACTTGCTGGAGGGTCGGTAACTCGCTTCCGTGAAAGATGGGATGAGTGAGCACGGACTTCAGGTTAGAGATGGTCATAGGTGGACAATTAGGGTCTTTGGTATCGACGGGGTCGATACACGGGGAAAAAGGTGTAGAAAATCGCTTGCGCGACGGGACAGCGAGGGTAGAGTTTTTTGACTACGCCTCAGGAGCAAAAAAAAAATGAAGACCGCCGCATACATCCGCGTCAGCACGACGGGACAGAATGAAGCAAGCCAAAAACGAGAACTGAGCAAGTGGCTGGAAGGACACGGCATCACAGATGTGATTTGGTATGTCGACAAGGCCAGCGGAACGAACTTAGACCGGCCTGCGTTCAAGCAACTGCAAGCCGCTATCTTCAATGGTGAAGTCAGCAGCGTGGTGGTCTATCGCTTGGACCGCTTATCAAGATCGCTGAAAGATGGAATCAACTGTCTCACAGATTGGCTGGAGAAGGGTGTCCGTGTCGTGAGCATCACCGAACAGTTAGACTTTAGCGGGGTAACAGGCCAGCTAATCTCAGCAGTTCTCTTGGCCGTGGCAGCAATGGAAACGCAGGTTCGTGCCGAACGACAGGCAGCTGGAATAGCAGCCGCACGCGAGCGAGGGGTCTACGGGGGCCGGAAGCCCGGGACGACGAAAGGGAAGCCGGAACGGGCAAAGGAACTCAAGGCCAAGGGGCTGACTCGTGCTGAGATTGCCGCGTCGATGAACACGTCAACTCGTACGGTCACCCGCTACCTTGCGACGGGGTAGGGGGAGGGTCAAATTCGAATCTTGCAATGAGGGATCAGAGGGTTGGGTGCCGGGGCCCTCATTTCTCTATTATCCATGGTTTGAAAAAGTCGGGCTCAGACGTGCTTATATCGGGCATCCGCTGAAAGGGTGCCACATACGAACAAAATGGTGTAGGCTCCGCAGCACAACAGCCCTCTCGGATACAGCCAAAATGTCAGCAGAAGACGATACTCTTCAAGAAGCCATTCACGAAGTCCAGAAGAATTTGTGCAGCCTGTGTGTGCAGTTACTTGAAAACTTGACGTCCAAGGTAAATTCTGCAAGTACGCTGAGCACGCAATTAGTCGAAAACTCGCAACATCTCGCTCGCTTAATTCCCGAAGACTTCATGCCGCAATGGCTGAAGTCTCTGCTAACCGAACACTGCAATGGCTTCAAATGCTCTAACGAGAAAGTTGCGAAACTTTCGGTTTTCGTTGCTGAAAACCTACCGTTGATTGAAGAGCCAATCTTGATCGGGTCAGCGGCGGAAGCGAACCTGGATGAGCTTTTCAATGAACAGAGAGACAAATTCCTGATTCACGAACACTTCGATCGACTAGTGTCAGATTTGGGAGAGCTGATAGCTGAAGATGTCATCGAACACAGGACGGTTGAGGAC
>NZ_DDGH01000097.1:9711-19525 GCF_002337565.1 Rhodopirellula sp. UBA1907
CACAGGACGGTTGAGGACGCGATCCGGAAGCTCAAAGCGGTATTCCAGGTCAATCGTCGAGGCTCTCTCGCAGCGGTCATGCTCGCGATGAATTACGGAAACTTCGTGAAGGATTCGTTCGGAGGGCTCTTAGCGGCGAACAAACATACGAAGCCCATCTACGAAAGCTGGGTAAAGGAATTCAAGGCAACAGAAACCGCTGTGAATCAAGCCAACGCAGCCACGAAACAGGCGACGATCCGACGCCTCGTCAATGAGACTCGGCTTCAAGCTCTAGCCGCTCAAAACCCTGAGATGCAAGAGGCTGTGAAGGGTTACCTTCCAAGCCCAAGTGATTTGACTCAAAAACAGTAAACCGGCTTTTACTTCTCGTTCATCTTGTGAGTAGAGAAGACAACGCTAAACGGTACATATCCGTGCTTCTTGGTAAGCTTAAGTCTGAGGCGATCGTGCCCGCCGTAAAGAATTGCAATTTCGCTGAACGATGCATTCGTTAGAATCAGGGTTTACAGATGTTCGGCCTTGTAATCTAGCGTCTGCCCGCAAATAAATCACTTCATTGGGGAGTCAAACGAAACCCCCGACCATGCTTCCATGGTCGGGGAATGATCGAGATTGACGCTAATTTGTCGAAGCGATACCCATGTCGCTCGCTCTAATCGCGGGATTCACCGCCAGTTGTTTCCTTGTTGAGGAACACCTCAAGCAGAAACGATCGCATATCGACTGGGTAACGATCGGCAACTGCGATTAAATCTTCTGAATCCTTCAGTTGCCCGGTGGTTCGAAAGAACTTTTCAAGCTGCTCCTCCGACAGGACATTGAAGGCCTCCGCTAGAGCACGCCCACGCTGATCTGCCTTGGGAGAGCCATTCTGAGACAATTCTTTAGTAGATGCCAAAGCTTGCATCATTTTGCGATGCGATTTGTTCAGCTCACTAACCTGGTCCGCCGAAAGGTGGAAGTGGCCGGCGACGGTAGGGAATGTCAACGCGAACACCATCCGACGACGCACTATCTGCTGTACTAATTGGTCTGTCTCCTTTTGTGTCAACACTCCTGACAGATCATGACAGAATTTTTCGGTGCGATCCTTTTCCCTTTCCACAACCAACTGCAACTTTGAATTGAAGTCGCCTTCGGAAGTCTCAAACTCCTTAAGGTCTTCCTCACGCGACAGTCGCCGCTGGTCGAAAATTTCACTCAAAGCTTTCTTGCGTTGAGGTGCAATCGACGATGCAAGATTGCCCATGTCAAGATGGGCGTCGAGTTCCAACGCACGCTCATACACTGCGAGCAATCGCTCTGCATTTGACATGTCCTTGGTTGAATGACCACCGATACGAACCCTAGGACGCAAATCCGTTTCAAGTTCGAATGCCGCTGATCGAACAACTGCGTCAATCAATGGAGGCGTGGGGACCGGAACATCGCGTTTCTTAACGTTATCATCGCAAATTGCGAACGCGCCCAAAACGCAATTCCAAATGAGAACGGATGCTAATAAAACTCTCATATCGCTACTCCGAAGGGACTTGGACAACTTTGAAAACCTGTTCTTTGCCAACAGTGTAAATGTCTGAAATGTACACTCCGTAGTATGCGTCATACCAAACGCCGTAATATGGATCGAACTCTTGTCTATGAACCCTGAAATTCGGGCCGTACCACCGTTGTTTCTGGTATCCGACTTCTTCATCGATGCTCCATGACGGCTCGGAGTTTCTGGTGACACCGTAGTCATAAAACCCGTGTCCTCCAGGGCCAACTTGAAGCGTACAACCTGCAGCCGCACCTACCAGAGTTCCCGAAATGCCGCCACTATAGGACGCAGTAACCTGAACCGTTCCAAGATATTCAGAAGTGTTCGATACAACAACATCAGTCAGGGGGCCAGCGGCAGGATAAGCAGTGCTAGGAACCTCCCATAGCGAGACACTATGAAAAGCGTATCCTGACGCCCCAGGTGCTATCCAAAGAGGACCGTAAAAAGGGACGGGCCAAGCCAACTCTTGACTGTATGCAGCGGACGTACCAAAGCACAAAGTCAGACAAAGTGATACCCAACGCAGAATACACATCGAAACTCCAGACTGAACAACGATTGTTACGAGACGAACTGAACGAGCCTTCGCTTAGCCCAGGCGGGCTGTCGCAAAACCACCAGTCCAGGCGGGGGTATTTTTACCCCGCTCAGAACGAGCGGTCAACAGAAATTGAAGACGTTTGCGAAATAATATCGTGCACGCATTGGCGAGTCCCGTGCGACGTTTGCACGGCACGCCCAATCTCGAAGTCGAAAGGGCTAAGTCGATCTTTTGCGACGAGCCTGCGGGTTGCAAATTGACGACAATTAATCGACATCTACCTCACGTAAGCCGTGTGGAAGCGTCGGTAGGCATGGCTAATTGAAATAAAGTGGTTTGTAGAGACCAAGGTCCGCCGGAGGCTCGGGGCGAATTACTTCATTCGGTTTCTCACCCGCCCGCATCCAACGTTTGGCTTCTTTAATTGTGGCGAGTGACGGCTTCGATTCTTCGTCTGTTGCTGCTGATTTTAGCTCCTCGACCACTTGCTCGTCTGAAAGCTTGGGCTTGGCTTCGATCAATGCGATTGCGTCGATCACATACTTACGGAGCAAGTAGGACTGAAGCAAAGAGCGGAACTGGGCTCGACGGACGGTATTCACGTCATCGAACTCGTCCCTGGTGGTTCCGCAGCACAGCAACAAGTAGTCAGCTACATAGAACCAATCGATGTATGCTGCATTTGACTCGCTGATTTTTGGCGGCGAGACCGTCACGTCTTCCACCTTCGTATGGTCCTTGTTCCATCGGCTTACCGTTTCGGCTTCCGGTTTCTCCGAAAGAAAATGGCTCCGCACGCGAGACGCCAATACCGTTCGAGACAAGACCGAATCACCTTGGCATTCTAAGTAAATTTTGATCGACTCCGTGCTCCAGTGTTTGCTGGTTTTGAACGACCGCTGCGTCCAATGACAAATCGCTGCTGTCTTGTCGGTCATCGAGTCGAGTTGCTGGGGAGCTGGCGTTATCTGATCCATTGGGAGCCGTGAGAAGTTGCAGGAATGATTCTTCGTCGAGGAAATCAATTTGCTGACCAGCGTTTCGGTAGCTGAGAGCTTTTTGATGCTTGTGAGTAATCGTAGCTCCAGCAGCGAGTTGCGAAGAGTCCACCTCTCCGATTACCACGATGTCAGTCTTCTTCGTCACGCCTTTCTGAGGGGTCGCCCCCAGAACTTTCAGAGCTTTGAAGCCAGCCTCTCTCGAACAAAACGCGAACTTGCCAGTCAGCACGACGTTCTTCCCGAACAAGTGGTGATTTTCGATGTCGAACCCGTCCGGAACGCAAATCTCAAAATCGAGACGGCGGGATCGAAACGCCGGTGAACTCGGTGGTTCCCAAACTTCATTTTCCAGGACATAGCCACGTCGTAAGGGGTGGAGTGATTCGAGTTCGTCCCAACCACCAACGCCTAGCAGCCTGGATGCAATCAGCACGATATCTGCACAGGCCGAAGCATCACTTTCAGCGTTGTGATGGTCTAACTCAACCTCAAGTTGACGACAGATATAATCCAATTTGTGCATTGGGAGTTCTGGCCAAGCAACCTGAGCGAGTTTGCATGAGCAGAAGTAGTCGAATTGACACGTCGCGATTTCGGCAGCCTGGAGTGAACGTCGGAGCACAGAAATATCGAAACTAGCGTTGTGAGCAACAACGGTCCGCCCAGAGATGCGACGCTGGAGTTCAGGCCATACTTCGCAGAGTTGAGGTGCGGCACGAATTGCCCGCTCTTCAATCCCATGAATCGACATGCAGACTGGCTCGAAGTGCAAATCAGTTGGCTGGATGAGCGAACTAAATCGATCAACGACCAGACCGTCTTGTACAACGACGAGAGCGACGGAGCACGCACTGTGCCGTTTAAAATTGCTAGTTTCGAAATCGATCGCGACAAAATCAAGCATGCAGTCACCCTTTGCAACTATTCCTGGTACGAATGCCGACCCTAGGCATAATTTTAGCCGTTCAATATGAACGCTGTAACCTGCCCGACGTAGACCAGGCATCTCACCCGAAAATCTAGCTATTTGCGAGGAATGCTCCGTCCTTCTAGTTAAATCCGTCCTAAAGTTAGTCTAGATGCTCAGCCAATTCGCGATAGAAAGACTTTCCACGAAACCAATTGAGAAAATCACATGCGATGTTTCGGAGTTGCAATTCTACTGATTTGTACGCCCGCCGTAGCGGAAGACTTCTGCGGGTTTGAAATACATTGCTCTACCGTGGAAGCGGCGGAAGTTGTTCGTTCTAACGATTCGATGACCCTGGCAACTCACACTCGCGGTGGGAGAGTTGAAGACGTCAATATAAACGGTGGCCCGCTAAAGGGTGCCACCGCTGTGTGTTTGGGTTTCTTTGACGACAAACTCTATCAAGTGATTGTCGTAGTCGACCCTAAGAAGATTTCACAGGGGCAGTTGGCAAAACTTGCTGAGCGTAAGTATGGCCCCTCGCTCTCAACCAAATCTACGGGTCAATTCAAGTACCTGCAAAAGCGGGATGAGTTCGTTGTGACGGTCGTCGAAAACAACGGCTCCATCGGAATATGCTTCGTCGACGTCGTGATGCAGAAAGCTTGTGAGAAATACAAGCTGGACGAAATTGGATCTTTGTAGGTCGCTGCATTTAGATTTCGATCTGTCGCGGCACGGCACCGTCATCACACTCTTCGATAGCGAAGAGTATCTGCCGAATCAGTTCCATGTCTCGCTTCATGCCCGCCCCTGCAATGTGAAATACGCCACCTTAAACCGCGAAGAGTCTACCCGGTGCGTTTACCCTGGGCAAATGTCAATTTCGGGGTAGGTCAGAAGTCTTGTTGACTGTCGTCAAAAAGACACGGGCCCTCTCCGGGGTGGTGATGATTGTAACGATTACGATTTTAGTCGCATGACAAATCCTCATAATCGTAACAGTCACACCTGTATTTTCGACGTAAGTCCTTTCAGAAATACTACTTACGTCAAAACAGGGGTAAAATCAGCATCGTGCATTATGGCCTTATGCAGAATTTCAATAACGAAACAATACATATAAAAAAAAGAAGGAGCAGGGGCGGATTTGAAATTTACTCTCTGACCGCCCCTCACGGGTGGCGACTCGCAAAATCTCGATGATTTCCCAGGCCCTCCCAGACTCGCTGACGCTGCTTAAATGGCCGGGTGAGTGTCACCACAGCCACTTGAGCTTTGGACGCGTCAGAGAGGCTCCCAGGCCCCTTCTCGAAGGTATCGGCTCAACCGCCATGCGAGCCATAGACCCGGGTGGTTCAATGGCGGATTCTACACCTTTGCGGTCTTGCGACGAAGTTCGCGTCTCAAGTCGTGAGCAAGCGAACGAGCGTTGATGGGGTCCGAGCCGGAAAAGTTCAGGTGGACGTCTCCGACGTTCGTTGTCGAACTTTCAGGCGAACGATTGAAGACCGGAGTCGACCCCGCATTCATCGCTTGGAGTTGCGTTGCAAACTTCCTCGCACTCCGGGAGTTCGTGACGTGCTCGCCACGAGAGAGAACCGCGTTCACTTGGTCGACCCCACGAGCCGCACCACCGTTTGCACGGTAGATGGACTTGCCGAAGTATGCGGCTTCGGCTCCACCACTGGGAGCCTGGATTGACGCCAACGCTGCCGCTGCCGACCGTGCGGCACCCGCGACAGTGCCAAGTCCAGCAGCCGCACTCGCAGCAGACTGCGTATCAATGGCAGGCTTTGCGGTCTCCGGCGGCGGCTGCAACTTTTGCAAGATTTGATTCGGATCAACTTGCTGTTGAGGTTGGACCGTTTCGAGTTCCTGTCTCAACTCAGTCGCACGCGTCGTTGCCTGAATCGCTTCCTGCAACGTGGTCAAGAGTTGATCGACCTGCGTTAGTTGTCCATCATTCACAGCACCCAAAAAGTCATTCTGCTCAACCCTGTTGTATTGCTCACGGAGGCTGAGGAGATTATCCGGGTCAACGTTTTCGGTTGCCGCTGTCCCACGAAGGTTGCCGAGCAAATCGCGAAACTCTTCACGGGCATCGTTCGACTTACCCTTGGATAGACCAAGAACCGACAACACACTGTCCAAGTCGGTACTCAGATACGACGAGTCCGTCGCTTTTCCGAGTGGTCCGAATGCCTTCCCCTGGATTGACTTCGTTTCGTCTACGATTTGTTGGAACGCTTGAAACGCAGCCTGTTCCGTTTGCTGAAGTTCGGAACCGATCTCTGACCGTCGACCTGATTGTGCCGTCGACGTATCCAGCCCGGGGTTCACCTGCGACGGGTCCCGAACCTCTTTCCCGGTCTCCGCTCGGATGTAGTCCGAGACAGCCTGAATTGCAGGGTCCGCCATGGCTGTTGAAATTGCCGCTTCCAACTGGTTGTTCAACCCTGCCAAAGCACCTTCACCAAACTCAATGCTTTGAATCTCAACAGACGAAAGAGCGTTCTGAAGATCAAGCTGAATCTTTGTCAGGTCGATCAAACCACCAAAGTCGAGTTGATCGAGGTTGGCGGCGTTCTTCCGGAATTCTGCGAGACCCTCACTAAACTTCGCGACGCTCTCGGCACGCTGTTCTTGCGAGAGTGGGTTTCCGCTTTCATCAAACAACTTGATTGTATCAACGAGCCCGGAGAAATTCTCTTTCATCTCACGAACACGGGCAGCCTCTTCGCGAGCGACTTCTGAAGCAATCGCTGATTGGTTTCGTTGCGTCTGGCTGTACTCTCGTTGAGCGTTTGCCCGCTGCCGGGACAAATCAAGCAGGACTTGGTCACTGCGTTCAAGTGCTTTGTTCGTACCGATCTGTTGGGCGACACTTTGTGCGGCTCTTTCAAACGACTTCGCACGCGTGAAAATGTCGTTCGCATCGGCTGCTTGTTCCGGGGTAGTCGCTGCTGACAACGCCTCAGCCGCTTCTCTTCCGAGTTTGCGAGTCAGAGCAAGATTCTGATTGAGTTGTTCTTGCTGACTCAAACGTGACGTTCGCCGCGTGAAGAGTTCGTCATCGGCATTCGTAATCGTTGCCGACGCGGCTTTCGATGCGTCGCGTGACTCTTGCAATCGAGCTTGGCTCGTTTGGATCAACGCGTTGACGATGCTCTCGCGAGCATTGAAAACCTTCTCAATGGCACTGCCAACGGAGTTGGTGAGTGCGTCGGTCTCACCACCAAGTCCCAGTGAGGTCTGATTAAATCCGGTCAGCGTTGTAGCGAGGTTCGCGTTTGTGAGTTCACGAATACGGTCCCACTTTTGCTGAGTGATTTTGACTTCTTCGTTGGCTGAGTCGCGAAGCCGTTCAAGAGCGATGTCATCTTGCTTGCGTCGGAACTCGTGAGCCTGCTGAAGTTGCTCGGCTTGGTAAGCGTTGTATGCCTGAATCCCTGCGAGTGCCAATCCCGCGACACCGGCTGCCTTTCCAACACCGCTCAAGAGAGAACCTTTGAGGCTTTTGGTGTTCTTTTCAAGTGCCTCCGTTTGGAGTGACGCACCCTTCAGTTCGGCAGCGTAACCAGCGATTCCCAGCGTGAGCCCGGGCAGGGAACCAATGGTTGCGGCTCCCGCTGCTCGCATGTTGTCGATGCCACCGGTCAGGTCAACGAGTCCCGCCCCAGTAGAGAGAACCGACTGCCCGAACTCTTCCGTCAGGAAGTTCTTCAGCTTGTTCAGTTCTTTCGTGACTTTTTCAGCGTCAGTCCCGGTGACGATGTCGAAGGCTTCTTCCAGGTTTGAAACGTCGGGATTTTCTAGAACTTTCAAAGCCTTGCCGAACTGCTCAGCGTTCTCACCGGCGATGTTCAGGACGCCTGCCAACGCACGAACGTTGGGAAAGTATTTCGCAAGAGCCTGCGTCGATCCATCTGTGTTGGCAATTAGCTTTTCGATGGTGCCGTTGAGCCCGAGAACGCCAATGGCTTGTTCTGAACTCGTGAAGCCGATGTTCTGGATACCCTCTTTCATCGCATCGCTCGGCTTGATGAACGATGTCATTGCTGAGCGTACTTGAGTGATGGCTTCGGCAGGTTTGACGCCAGAGATCGTGATTGTAGCCAACGCAGCCTGGACTTCTTCCAGACTCACACCGGACTGCGTTGCGAGTCCACCAAGCCGACCGATCGAGTTCGCGACGTCGTTGACTTGCAACCGGCCAAGATCGACCGTGCGGAACCAGTTTGCTGACAGCTCGTCTACTTCGGACATCTTCCGCCCGAAACCGTTTAGCGTTGCCGTCAGGATGTTGATTGAGTCTTCAGTTGATGCGTTGCCGACGCGGCCCAATCGTTGAGCCTCAGACAGCAAATTGAACTGATTCGCCGTACCCTCAATCTGGTTCGAGATCGTCTCGTAGAGACCCGCGTTCACGTCACCCAGTGGTGTATTGAACTCGTCACTGAGTGCCCGTACACGACTCGCCAGTTCGTCGGTGTTGCCACGAAGAGGCTTCGAGATAGTCTGAATCTCTGCGAGCGACTGTTGAAAGTTGATCGCTTCAGACGTCGATTCGGACAGTGCGTTTCGGACGTTCGCGAACTGCGAAACCACTGCTTGAGTCACGAGGACTCGGTTGACGAGCGTCCCGATGGACTTATTGTCCAGGCTGACACCCTGAAACGAGTTATTGATTCGCTTCGTTGCCTTCTCGACTTGGGTCGCGGCGACTTGGCTTTGCTTGCTTACGCTCTGGAACTGTTGGCTGATGTCGGGGCCGACGCTGCCGGTCTTCAAGTTCTTGTATGCACCCTGGAGCTTTTCCAGAGTCCCGACATGACTCTTGATGGCTTGGTCGAGGCTTTGAAGTGACGAGATCCCGTCCGAAACGTCGAAGCCCAGCTTCTGATTGATATCGGACATTACCCTCGTGCCTCACATCGCGAGACATGTTGGATGGCGTTGCGTAGTCCGCTTCTCGTCGGGCGAACGAGGTAGACGGCATTGGAGTTGGCACCGCGTAGAGCGACGCCGCCGAACTGGGTTTCTTCTGGTATTGCGAAGTCCGGCACGGTGAGTTTGTGCGTCCACGCGAGGCTTTTGATTCGTTGTCTGGGGGACATGGGTAAGAAATACCTTTGGAAGAGAAGGGTCAACAGAAATCCGGGGGCGGAACGTTGTTGACTGAGCCTTGAAACGCGCTATGTTGCGAGCTGGCTGTTTCAGAAACTCATTGGGAGAAGTGGATGATTGAGATTGTTGCTTTGTGTGCCGCTGCCTATGGCTTTCTCGCTCACTCGGATGCGAGGACGGCAGATGACGAGCGTCAGAAGATGAAGCGGCGTTTGCTATCTGAATTTGCCAACGAGCTGAACACGTTCGATGAGTCAGTCTGCGACGGACTGAACGGTTTTGTGAGACGTGCAGGATTCTCGGGTTACGTCGTCGAGTTGACGGACGACGGAACCATCTACACGTTCAACAAGGAAGACGGTGGCCGAAAGGAGGAAGCGTGCTTCATGCTCGACGACGACGGGGTCTGGGTGTGGACCAACAACGCATGGCACCCGGTGGACGCATAGAACTCACTCGCGTCAATGGCTTGGCTGGCTCTGCGTTGTCCGGTTCACTCGTAATGAACGCAACGCAGGGCCGCAAAGAAGATTTCGATCAGCTTTGTCTCTTCAACTCCACCCTGGCTCCACCGGGTGAGGAGAAACTGCAAAAAAGACTGCATTTCAGCGATCGTTAGTACACCCGGAGGGATTCGAACCCCCAACCCTCGGTTCCGAAGACCGATGCTCTATCCAATTGAGCTA
>NZ_DDGH01000097.1:19623-65524 GCF_002337565.1 Rhodopirellula sp. UBA1907
TTGGAAAGATGGCGGGCGGCCGATTCGGAATCGGCTGCCACGACCTGCGACAGTATGCCGAGATTTGCTTGCGGTGGCAAGCCGGACAGATCGACTTTCATTTGCTATCTTTTCGGGCTTGGCGAAGAGATCGTTGTCGCGATTTTCTGGCCAGCAATCTTGATTCCAGATGCGATCGCTCGCATTGGTTTTTGGACGTTTTGTAACGGGCGCTTAGTTTTGTTCTGGGGATGGATGTGAGTCGATTGAATCGCAGGTGCCTGCGTTGGTGCGTTCTGACTTTCGTATTGGTCGCGGCATTCGGATGGAATGCGCCTCGCGTCGTTGCGGCAGGGTCGAGCAAGTACGCTCACAGCGACAGTGACAAACGTTTCTTGCATCACATTGATCTCTACGATCGCAACAATCGCAAGATCTCGCCCGATTCGACGGAACCCTACTCCGTTGAAAAGACCTGCGGACGATGCCACGACTTCGAAACGATCTCGCACGGCTGGCACTTCAATGCTTTCGCCAGTGAAGTCGAACGCCAACGATCGAACGCTGTGGCTCAAGCGGCATCGCAAGCCGAGACCGATGAAACGGCCACTCAACCAGAATCGCCCGAACATTCCGAGGCAGATGCCGAGCACACCGAAGACGAAGACGTTCGATCCGACGGTCGTCCGGGTGAGCCGTGGATTTGGACGGACGCACGCACGGGGACTCAATTGCCACTTGCTTACCGCGATTGGGAAGGACGATTCAGTCCCAGCGAAATCGGAATCACAACTCACGAGATGACGCAGAAATTCGGTGCTCGGATCCCCGGCGGCGGAGCTGCAGCGAATTGGGATCCGAAATCCGCGGAACTCGCCGATGAATCATCCGAGCCGACCCGGTGGCCGCTGACTGGGTCGCTGGAGATTGACTGCATGGCCTGTCATGCAAAGTCGGGAGCCTACGATTTCGAGCGTCGACGAGAAACGATCGAGGATGAAAACTTCGCTTGGGCCCCCACCGCGGCGATTCGAATCGGCGAGGTGTCTGGTTCCGTTTCGCGAATGAAAGCGGGTGTCGATCTGGAGGACGAAAAAGTCCAGGCCAAACTGCCAAAGGTCCAGTATGACGATCGCCGGTTTGGGATCGATGGAACGGTCTTCTTTGACTTGGTACGCGTCCCTGAAAACAATTCGTGCTACCAGTGCCACAGCCAGCGGACGGTGTCCGACTCAGGCATCGATGCTCGCTGGAACCACGACCAAGACGTTCACCTCCGGGCTGGTATGAAGTGCGTCGATTGCCATCGAAACGGCATCGATCATCAAACCGTTCGCGGCTTCGAAGGCGAACAGCATCCAGCTGGTGTTTCGGCGACTACATTGAGCTGCCGCGGATGCCACATGGGTGTATCAGAACTGACCGGTGATGCACACGCCCACGGCCAGGATGATCCACTGTCGTTGACCCAAATCGCGTTTCGGGCGGGCCGTCTCGGATCCCCGTTTCCCAAACACGAAGGATTGCCGCCGGTCCACTTTGAAAAGCTGAGCTGCACGGCGTGTCACAGCGGCCCCATTCCAGGCGAAAAGGCGATTGGAATGATGACGTCGCTGGCCCATGGGTTGGGCGAGAAAGGTCATCGCAGCGGATTGGAACTCCCGTCGATTCAAGGCCCCGTCTTCGCAAAGGCTGACAGCAATGGATTGGTGACGCCGCACCGAGCGATGTGGCCGGCTTACTGGGGCAAATTGGTTGACGGAAAAGTCGTGCCGCTTCCGCCCGAGGAGGTCTACACAAACACCCGTCGTGCTCTTCGAGTTCGCAAAGACTTCATCGAGGAATTGTCAGAAAAGGGCCGGGAGGAGTTCGACGAGAAAGTCGCGGGTGCGTTGGCGGCGATTGAAAAAACGATGGAAGTCGAACAAGCGGTGTACGTTTCGACCGGACTCGTTTTCGCTCGCGGCGACGAGGATGATTCATTGATCGAGGTGGAAGTCGAAAACCGTGACGCGATTGAAATGGTTCGCTGGCCGATGGCACACAACGTTCGACCGGCAGGTTGGGCTCTCGGAGCCACCGGATGTCTGGAATGCCATTCCGACGATGGCTTGGTGTTCACATCGACGGTCACACCCAAAGGCCCCGCACCAGTGACTGCTGAACCAATCAACATGGCCAGCATTCAAGGACTAGATGAGGCCACGCGATTGGAATGGAACCAGTTGTTTGGTGGCCGCAAGATGTTCAAAGTCTTGACCGCGACCTCGTTGATTTTGTTGTTGCTGGCCGTCGCGGGAAGCTGCCTGCCAACAGTTCGATCTCGAATCGAATAGACGGCGCCGAAAGCTTGCTTGAGTTATTGTTTCGTTGTTGTTGATTGGTCTTCGGAGTCGTCTGTCTTGTTGTCTCTTATTCGAAACGTGTCGCTGCTGGTGTTGGTGATTGCCACGGGTGCTCTGGTCGCCACGGCCTTGCCGACTTTGTGGGGCAGCCACTTGGGCGGTGCGACGTTGCGTTTTCACATGATGGCCAGTGGTGCCGTCGTGGTGTTGCTTCCCGTTTATGCCATCGCGAGATTGCTGATGCGGCGTCAGCCAGCCACGGAATCAGCCATGGAGATGGGGGCGTTTCGAACGTTGCTGATCTTTGGAATTGCAACCATCGCGACCATGTTTGTGTGCATGTTGCCGGTTGCTTCGACCGACACCATGCATGAACTGGTGGAGCTGCATGGCTGGGCCGGGTTCGCCATGGCGGCCGCAATCGCGGCAGTCGTTTACACCTCGTTCACGCGTGAGAAAACGGCTTAGCGTTTAATTCTTCGACCAACGCAGTGCCAGGCGGTGAGTCGCTGCGGCATCGCGAATCAATTTACACGCACGAGCACGCTCGCGAGCGGGACTAACGTTGCTTGGCCTTGCCGAGCGGATGCCACTTTTCGACCGGTTTTGTATTGTCACCCTCGTATTCTTTTCCAGCGTGACTGGCTTTTGCTGACTCCAAGAATCCCAGCAATTCTCTTCTCATGGATGCGGTCAACTCGGGCTTTTGATCCGCAAGGTTGTTTGTTTCGGAGACGTCGTTGCTGAGATCAAACAATCGGTCCTTGGAGTCATCGGTTGGTGACTCGATGATTAGCTTGTGCTGGCCTCGTACCAAGCAAGCGAATTGTCCGTATCGAAACGGAATCGCCTTTTCTCGTTGCGTCTGGTCACCCTTCCAAATCGGCAGAACGTTTTCACCATCCAGCAAACGATTCGGCATCGGTTCCGTTCCCGTGATCGCGGCCACGGTGGGAAGCAAGTCCATCACCGACAACGGAGTGCCAAGACGAACGCCCGCCGGGATTTGCCCGGGCCAATGAACAAACGCGGGAACTCGTACGCCGCCATCCAACACGCTGCGTTTGCGTCCGGAAAACTCGCCAGCACTTCCGGCCCGACGCGTCTTCGACCGGTCATTGGGCTCGCCTCCCTCCGGACCATTGTCGCTGCAGAAAAATAGCAACGTGTTGTCGGCCACGCCCAGCGAAGCGAGCTTTTTGCGTAGACGTCCGACTTGGTCGTCCACCGCAGTGATGCATCCATAGTAGTGAGCGGCCTCGCCGTGCCCTTCATACTTCGCCAAGTATTCCGGTCCGGCTTGGATGTCTTCGTGCGGAGCATGAAACCAAATTACACTGAGAAAGGGCTGTTCGCGTTTCGCGGCGGCCTCGATGAATGGCAACGCTCGATCCATCAGGACTCGCGAATCACAGCCCAAAACGTTCTCGTCTGTCGCAACGCCATTCTCGTAGTACGGGTTGTTGCGAGACCGTTTGCCAATGCCGGGATCCCACGTGCACACGGCGGACTCCGTCACAAACGACGCGTCGTAGTCTCGTTCCCACGGCGGGGCGTAGTGCAGATCCGGTCGTCGCCCCTTTCCCTTTGCCGAAACAGTTCGGCTGAGTGTGCCGAGGTGCCACTTCCCAAAGTGCCCGGTCGCATAGCCCTCCGCTTTCAGCATCCGAGCCAGAGTGAATTCCTGGGAGGGTAAGTGTCCTTTGTTGGCCGACCAAACTCCCATTCGAAAGTAGTGCCGCCCGGTCAAAAACGAAGCTCGGGTTGGCGAGCAAACGGGACCGACCGAGTAGAAGTGATCAAACACCGTTCCTTCGTTTGCCAACGCATCCAGTTCGGGCGTTTGGATAATCGTGTTGCCATTGAAACCCGTGTCGCCCCACCCCAAATCATCGCACATCATCAAGACGATGTTTGGACGATCGCTAGCCGAAGCGAACTGACCAACAAACAAAACTGCGACAACTGCGATCACACAAAAGCGGATCGGAAACGGGGTGGATGATGGCATAGCAAGATCACGATCGAGGGGATATTCACAGACGACGGGCAAGCGTTCGGAATGCAGCCGAGCTCACGCGTCGAAAAGTTCCTCAATGATACCTGTCGAGTCGCCGAAGGTGGCCGCTTGAATGCCGGCACCGCGCAAGGTGCTGAGCCACAAATTGCACAAAGGCGTTTTCGGATCGTCCATCACCAAGTGACGACCATGGCGGAACCCTGCACCGCCACCCGCAATCAAAGTGGGGCAGTTCTTGAGAGTGTGCACCGAACTGAGGTTCGTCCCCAGTGTGATCGCGACATTGTCAAAGAGACTGGAACCATCCGGCTCCGTGCTCGCTTTCAGTTTATCCATGAACTCCGACAACAACCGAGCATGAGTCGTGTCACGATTCTGCGAGACGGTGCGGCGTTCGCCCTCGGAGTAGTGGCTCATGCTATGGGCACTCATCGTCGCACCGAGACTGGTGATCATCGAATTAACCGGCATGCGGTAGGTGAAGACTCGCGTGGCATCGACCTGCATCGCCGCGACCATGATGTCGTACATCATGCGAATTTCTTCGACGCCTTCGAGCGATTCACCTGGTTCACGAATCGCGTCCTGAGGCCGTTTCTTTTCAACGCCCAACCATTTTTCCTCCTTGGACAAACGCACCTCGATTTCGCGAATCGATTGGAAGTATTCGTCCAACTTGGCGTTGTCCGAAGCGTTGAGTTTCCGATTGATTGACCTGGCATCCGACAGCACCGTGTCGAGAACGCTGCGTTGTTCCGTCAAACGTTGCTTCTGAACTTCGAGCGGCGTTTTGTCGACGGAAAACAACCGATGGAACGCGGCCACCGGTGTATCCAATCCAGCGATTGGTTTTCCCGAGCGGTTCCAGGCGAGCGATCCGCCAGGACCGTGACCATCGTTGGCGGCACCTTGAGCGGCGAGCTGAATCGAAGTGAAACGCGTTTGTTGTCCGAGAACTTCGGCGGCGACCTGATCAACCGAAACCGTGTTGTGAAAACTCTGGCCGGGAATCGCATAGCGGTTGGCCCCGGTCAACCAAAACGTGCTGCCGGAGTGACCGTCCGCGGAGTATTGGTGCATCAGGTTTTGAACGATCGTGATGTCCTTCTGGTGCTTAGCCAGCGGTCGAAGGATCTTGGGCAGCTCATAGTTTTCGCCCACGGTGTTGGTGTCAGGGTACCAGCGGTCGGCGGTGACGCCAAATCCCATCCCCAAGAACACCATGCGTTTTGGTGGAGCGGCAACCGTCGCCGCACTTGCAAATCGCTTGAACCCAAACGACTCCAACAGAGGCAACGCGACCAAGGCACTGCTGCTGCGAAGAAAGCCACGACGGGATGGACGAATGGATCTCATGAGTGGTGCTTTGTTGGGGAACGAAAAGCGGGAACGGCATCTTGTCTGCGCGTGAGACGCTAAGCGGTTGACTTTGCTCAACGTGTTTGAAACTTCGAGGACTGAACGAGAGCGTGAATGAACTGGCGGATCGAATGGTCGTGCAGTTTCGCTTGAGAGCAAATTTGGTTCGCGAGTTCCTGATCGGTGAATCCATACGGACGACCGAGAGCGTATGCGATCAAGGCTTCCGTGAACCCGCGAGCAAACTCGTCACCGTGTTCCGCAACCGCGTCTCGCAATTCGAAAAAGTTTGAAAATAGTTCTCCGCTAGGGAGCATTCCGGACGGTTCAATGTCGAAGCGGACTTCGTCATCCCAACGGCCATAGCGACGTTTTCCCAATCCAATGACCTCTTGATCTCGCCACCGTCCGGCAGCGTCAAAATTCTCCAGCCCAAACCCGATCGGGTCGATTTTCTGATGGCAATTGGCACACTGAGGTTGTTCCTGGTGGGCACGAGCGAGTTCACGGGCAGGCAATATTTTTCCGGCCAGCCGGCTGAGCTGAGGAACGTTCGGTGGGGCTGGCGGAGGCGGATCGTTGAGCAAGTGACGCAGCACCCAAGCACCGCGTTCAACCGGTGATGATCGCTGACCATCCGATCCCATCGCCAACACGGCCGCCGTACCGAGCAGGCCGCCACGGAGTGAGTTCTGCGGAACCGACACTTTGCGAAACTCGTGTCCCGCAACACCTTCGATCTCGTAGTATCCCGCCAATAAATCGTTGATGACAACAAAGTCCGACTTCAACAGTTTGTCGAGCGGCAATTCATTCTTGAGCAAGTACGCAAAGGTTTGGAAAAGCTCCTGCCTCGCATTTTCGCGAACCGCGTTGTCAAAGTTTGGAAAGTCGACGCCGTTGAATTGGAACATGTCCAATCGTTCCATTTGCAACCATTGATGAACGAAACCTTCGATGAAGGCACTGGACCGTGGGTCCTGAAGAAGCCGTTCGGTTTGAGAAGCCAAAATCGCGGGATCTGAAAGGCGGCCAGATTCCGCCAACCGCAACAGCTCCTCATCCGGAGGTGCTGACCACAAGAAATACGACAGCCTCACCGCCAATTCGTCGGGTGACAGATCGCGGCCATTCTCTGAATTCGATTGTTCGACCTGATACAGAAAACTCGGCGAGGCCATCACGATCGACAGCGGCGAGACCAATGCTTCGGTCAGTGATTGGCCTTGATCCCGAGCCGTTTGAAAGTGCCGGCCCAAACGTTTTAAGTATTCGTCACTTGGCTGCGATCCGCGAAACGCTCGGTTTGCAAAACGCCGGATGATTTCGCGAACGTATTCCGATTCATCCATGTCGCTTGATTGCTCAAACAGGATGGAATCGCGAGCAGTCTGGATGGCCATGGTTTGATCGGAAGGCAATGGACCATTCAGTTCCACCCAATCAATCCAAATCCCGGGAGGTGTGCCGATTCCATTGTCCCACATGTCCAATGTCGCCAGGTTCTTGTCTCCGCGATCTTGATGAGATCGTTGATGAATCCAAACCTGTTGCTTCGCACCTGGTTCATGCGTGAACTCAAACTCGATCGTTTGGGGATCTTCCATCGGCGCGGTTACCTTTCGCCACCCCAGCAGTTTCCTTCCGGTCCCAAATCCCGAACTGAATTCTAAGTAGTGGTGCCGCTCGTCAGCATCCGGATACATCGCCGCTCGAACCTTCACGCGATACTTGCCGTCTGCATCGGGATGCTGGGTCGGCATTTTGACTTTCGTGTACCCGCCTTGCTTGATCGTCATGATCAACGTGATCCCGGTTTGCGTCTCCGGCCGCGACAAGTAGTCCTCCATCAACGGCAGCCACTTTTGAACCTTCTGTTTCTTGGCCTGGTATTCGTCCAACAACCCGAACTCCGAGGCAGGCTTTTCTGATTGCGACAAAAAGGCGTTCGCACGTTTGCCAATGTCTCGCATTTGTTCCGCCGCGTCGGCGTAGTGCGGCGTGTAGTACTCCTCGGGTTCGATACGAACGGTCTTGGCCGCGGGACGCTTTCGAGGCAACAAAATCAGCTTCAAATTATCAATCGCCGTCGCGTGATACTGTTCGATTTGGTCGCTAGACAAAAACAGCGACGCTCCTGCCGTGTCGAACCCCGATGTGGCTTGATCGTCCGGCAATGTGGTGACGTCCGGCCGAACGCCCAACAACGCCTCCACTGTATTGGCATACTCCCGTCGATTCAGACGCCGCATCACAATGTCACCGCCCGAGTCGCTCAAGATTTGCCTCGCGGTGACCATCTTTTGCGACAAGTCTTCCAAGAACGCCAATTTGTCCGCGTCGAGAAGAGGTTCCGAATCTTCCGGGGGCATCTCGCCGGAGTTCAACGCTCCCAAAACCTTCGACCACAACTCCGCAGTCGCCATGTCTTCGGCCACGTTCATCGACAGGCTTTCCAAGTCAATGTTGGCTTCCTTCGTCGTGCTGTCGTGACAATCGAAGCAATGATTTTCGAGAAGCTCAGCGTGACGAACGGGCATCTCGGTGCTGGGACGCTCTTCCGCAGCCGCGGTGCAACTAAAGACCGCGAAGAGCACAGCGATTGAGGTTCGTTGGATGAGCATGGAGATGTCAGTCAGGCGGGTAGGGTGGTGGGAATACCAGCGAAGCGGCGTAGACACGGCGAAGTCAACTCAAGCGGTCAGTCCAATGTGAACTCCAACAGCGGTCCGGAAACTTCGGGGTGTGCATCATTGGCAAACGCGTGGACCAAGCCGCGGTCGGTACCTTCGATCAGCCCTGATTCGCGAATCAGAACAAACGTCACGCGTCCATCCGCGTCGCTTCGTAGGAATTCCAACAACGCAACGGATTGAATGCCAAACGTTCCTGTTTGTTGACTGCGAGGAACATCAAACTTGCCCAGCAAGATTCCGTCGGTGATGTCGGGAGCGTCTTCCCAGGTCGGGTCGACTTCCCAAACTTCTTTCGATGGGTTGGTCACACCATAAATCGCGAATGTGTTGAGTTTCGGCAATCGCGAGGCGAAGCCTTTACCGCTGGGAACCTGGTTCAACCGCAAGCGTGCGGTGCTGACCGAGTCCAGATCGACGCCGTTGATGTCCATCGAAAAGAACGCACGCATGTCCCACTTGCGACTGTCTGCTCGTTTCACCATCAGCATCTCGGGATGAATCCACTTGCCTCGGCGATTGTTCCGAATGACATAATCGGTTCGTCCGTCGGTACCAACGCGAATCAACCGTGGGGCAGCCGCATTGGATTGTTCGTATTCCTGCTCGGACGACAGTTCAAGATGTGTCGATAAAACATCGTCGGAAAGAGAAGCAAACTCTTCGTCAAACAATCGGACTTCCTTGCCACTGGCCGGATGGTGAACTGAAATCTCACCTTGCAGCACTTCGAAATCAGATGTTTGCGTCGACTCTTTGACCGAGACCGCGAATTGGGTTCCGTGATCGACCGCGTATCCACCGGGTGTTTCCACCACGAAGCCCTGAGCAGATTCGGGAACGTCAATAACTGCCGCACCGTCGACCATGCGAACCCGCATCGCATCGACCAACTCAAACTGGGCCGGTGCTTCGAAAGTCATCCTGGCCCCCGATCCAAATTCCACGGTTGCGATCCCGGTCATCAACTTCATTCCGCCGGCGACCAATTTGGATCCAACCGTCGTTGGCAGAACGCTTTCCCACGCCGCGTTTTCGCTGGTACTGAGTGTCGCGATTGGTTTTGGTTCATTCGTACCCACCGTGAAAACAATCGCGAGAAACAACGACGCTGCCATCGCACTCCAACCCATCAACCATATGTTTCGATTGGTTGTGGACGCAGCAACGACCGGAGGTTCCATTGAGTTTTGAATGGCCAATTCTCGCAACCCGGCGTCGGTGGCTGCCGCGATCGCGAATTGTTTCCTGAGGTTCGCATCGCTTGCGAGTTGGCTTTCCAGGTCGATGACTTCGGATCCGGAAAGCATTCCCAACAGGTATCGCTGAATCAATTCAGATGGTTCCATCTCAAGACGCCTCCATTTGCAAACGTTGCTGAACGCACGCGGTGAGTTTCGTGCGAAGTCGCCCAAGCAGTTTGTAAAACGCGTTGACGGACTTTCCGCAACCATCGGCAAGCTTGGTGATTTGCACGTCGGCTTGGTACGGTGCCATCAACAATTCCTGATGTGGCTGAGTGAACTGGTTCATGCAATCTTGCAGAGCGGAACGAATCTCAGCGACACGTTCCGCCTCGATCGCTTCCGCTTCATCTGCGATTTGTTTCAGCACTTCGTCGCTGAGTAGCCGCCCATCGCGTCTCAATCCAGTGACCGCGTTCAAACACTTGAACCGCAGAATGACTTTGGCCCACGGAAGGAAGCCGTCTTCGCCATCTAACTGCGAAAACTTTTGCCACATCGTCACACTGGCTTCTTGGATCGCGTCATCAACCGCATTCCAGTTGGGCAGAATCGACCTCGCGAACGCACGAAGTGCGGTTTCATGCTTGACGAAGAGACGCATGAAATCGCTCTCGTTCAACGTTCGCTGCGGTTCATTGGGCGACGGGGCTTGGAATGGGGACATGACTACCTATTTGAGTCCCCAAGACAACCTGCCGCAATTTCCAGCGACATTTCGCGAAAAAGAGCTTCGCGGAAGAGATCGGTCCGAGATACACACCGCAGTCGCATCAACCGGGTGGATGAAAACGGACAATCAATCCGTTCGCATACCCTTGCAATCTCGCACCACAATCGGAGATTCGCCGCCGCGAGTGATGTTGTTTTGAATCAGGCAGTCCGAACACTCCACCGCAAGAATTGCTGGCACGGTGTCGTCTGAAAACAATCCGCCATGGACCAGGATGCCGTGACATCGGGTCATTTCCAGCACCGCGGGACGGTCGCCGACACCTCGAATCACGTTGGCGGATAAAACGCAATCGCGGCAGTCGATCAGTTGAACGCCGTGTTTGGCGACCGAGTTACGCCCCAAGTGATAGCGAGGATTCCGGTCCATCGCGTTGGATGCAAGCGTCACCGCTTCGCAGTGTTCCATCACGATGTTGCTGTGGAAACCTTGCCAAAGGGTATTGCCCGTGACGGTTGCGCTTCGCAGATGTCGCAGGTGGATATTCACCTGCGCGTCGGACAGGATGTTGCCACTGATCGTGACATTGCCGTGCCGACGTTCTTCCGTGCCTTTGACTGGCTCGCTATGCAAATCAATTCGGATGTTGGCAGAGTCTTTGCCCTGGTGAGTGTGCTGGATCGTGCAACCAGTGATGGCAATTTCGCCGATCGATCCCGATCCGCTGACCAGCCAAACATTCGCGGAAGATGCGGCATCGGCGGTCCCCATGTTGCCTTCGATGTCGCAGCCCGTGATGTGCAAGTTGCGAACGTTGCCATCACGCGAAACGATGCCGCCTTCTGCGTTGTAACTGATGTGGCTTCCCGTGACGTTGATCTGGTGCAGGTTGACAGCGTCCAAAAACAGTCCGGCGCCGGAATTCTCATAGAGATGGCAATCACTGACGATCACGTTGCGATTGCGATCGACCAAATGAATCGCGTGTCTTGACTTTCGGATGGTCAGGTTGTGAAGCGTGGGCTGCATCGTTCCCGATAGTTCAATTCCATCGGCATCAGGATGTTCGCCGACAATTTCCAAGTCGGAAACGATCAAAGCATTCTGCCGATTCCAGACTTCGTCGGTTACCGTCTTTGGGTCGGCAGTTCCAGCGTGCGTGCCCACGACTTGAATTGCAGGACCGGCTCCGGCCATCACGATTCGAACTCGCCCCATTCCTTTGAACGCGATCGAACCGGTGCTCTTCAGGTCAACTCGAAGCGGACGAGTGATGCGGTAGGTTCCCGCGGGAAGATTCACATCTTGCTCGTCATCAATCCATTGCTGAATCGCGGTCGTGTCGTCGGCAATACCATCGCCGACCGGATCAGCCGCATAGGAGACCGGCAGAATCGCAAACGAGCAAACAGAAAACGCGGCGAGCGACGTGAGGAAGAGGGTGCGGGAGACGCGGCGGGCAGGGAGACGATTCATGGTGGTCCGTTCTTGGTCGTGGGAGGTAGGACCGGCCAGTCTAGCATTCCCCGAAAGCTGATTGCCGCCGGTCGGCTCTGTCCCAGGGCGAACCTCAGTGATACGGGGATTGAGCCGATCATCGCTTGCCACCATCTAGACGACGTCCGCCTGAATCATTCCAGCGACAGGGGGTCTTTCACAGCTAAAAGATGAGGGTTGATCGTAGTGGACGACGCCAGGAGTCCTTGGATTTGACGCCAAATCAGGACTCGTGGCCTCGTCCACTACCCTAGAAATAAGTCGTGACAGCCGAACTAGGCCGACAGGTTGGTACCAACATCGGTTCGATAGGCGGATGCGGCGGGAACGATTCCGGCCAGCAAACTCAATCCGATCACCAACGGCAGCAGATAAAGCTCATAGGTACTCATCGAAAAGAACCCAACCTGCACGCCAGTCCGAGCCTCAATCAAAGGACTGGCGGCGAGGATTCCGAGGTGAGCCAGCACCCAACCAGCGATGCCGCCAACCAAGGCGATGATCAAACTTTCGAACAAGATGATCCAGGTCACACTGCCACGCCGAGCTCCCAAGGCACGCATCACTGCGATGTCTCGCTTTCGATCGTTCATCGAGTTGTAAATTGCGACCAAAACACCGACCGCGGCAACCACGCAAGTGATCAGCGTGATGGCCAACAAGGCTTGCATGAGCGGGCCAACGATCATCGTCATCAGTTTGTTGATCTCACCGATTGGCGTAGCCGCTTCCGCACGCACGCTCTCTTTGATTCGATTCTGAAGCAAGGGCGCCATCATCAAATTCCCGTTGCGAACCAAAATCGACGTGACTTCGCGTTCGGGAATCGTCAGCAACAATGGTTCGTCTGGACCAGCCGTTTCCGCGGACTCAGGCAGCACGATCACCGCGTCATCTGGAATCGGTTTCGCGTGCCCCTCCAGCAGATAAAAACCTTCTAGGTTCACAAACGCGGCGCGGTCGTTGGGCGTTCCGGTGGGATCCAAAACGCCGACAATCTGGAATCCTTGCCCGTGGCCCTTGCCTTCCGGATCGCCGTGGGTTGGGTTCATCACATCGCCCACACGCATTCCCATTTGAGCGGCGACGCGAGAACCAAGCACACATTCGAAGTAGCTGTTCTCTTCGTTGTTAAACTCAAAGTTCCGGCCTTCTTCAAACGTGAACGGCTGGTCGGCATCGGGACCGTGCTTGAGCAATTCGAAAAAGTCCGGTGTCGTACCAACCACACGGAACTCACCGAAATAGTCGCCCAGCGCGAGCGGGATCGCATAGCCATCGGTCATGAATCCCGCGTAAACACCATCGCGTTCACCAAGCGCGGGATCGCCTCCGAAAGTGCGTACCATCTCGGCCCGCTTTTCCTTCGGATAGAACTCCATGTATTCCGTGTAAGGAAGGTTCTCGATCGGTTGGCTGAGGTAGTAGACCGCGTTGAGAGTCAACTGCAGCGTGCTGCCTTTGGGACCGACGACCAAGTTGTATCCCACCGATGCGTTTCGCACGAATGCTTCGCTGATGATGCCATAAACCGACATCACCAAAACCACCAACCCGACGCCCAATGTCAGCGACAATGTGGTTAAGAAACTCGACAATGCTCGGTAGCGAAAGTTTCGCCATGCAATGAATAACAGGCTCATGTTCCGGCCCCCAGTGGCGAGAAGGCTCGGTTGATGTCTTCCAGTTTGTCGCAACGTTGGAATCGTTGAGCGACATCCATGCTGTGCGTGACCATCAACAACGAAATGTTCTCATCGCGACACGAATCAATGATCAGGTTCAGCACCGTGTCGGCACTGGCTGGATCCACATTGGCGGTGGGCTCGTCGGCGAGCAAAAGTTTCGGGCGTCCCGCGAGTGCTCTCGCGATGGCCACGCGTTGCTGTTGTCCGACCGACAATTGATTCGGGCGGTAGTGGGCTCGATCGGACAACCCAACTCGATCGAGCAGATCCGACGCCCGGGCCGCATCGACACTGCCGCTTCCAAACGACATGCCGAGTTTGACGTTCTCGAGTGCCGAGAACGCAGGCAACAAATTGAACGTTTGGAAGACGTAACCAATCGTTCCGGCACGAAAACGATCGCGGCCTTGTTCACTCAGCCGAGTGAGTTCCAAATTGTTGATGCGAATCGAACCGGATGTCGCCGTTAGCATCCCAGCAATCAGATGCAACAAAGTCGTCTTGCCGCCGCCGCTTTGTCCGATCAAGGCAACTTGCTCGCCCTCCGCGATGTCGAACTGTGGTACATCCAGCACCGTCAGCTCGCCTCCACCCGGTTGATCGAATCGTTTGATCAGGTTTTCAATCGCTAGCATGTCGCTGTTAACTTTCGCCGCATGGCCGTTCATTACTTCCGCCGCATGGCTCGTTGCAGCCCGCGGTCGGATTCGCGTTTCTTGATCGTCTCACGTTTGTCGTGCAGTTTTTTACCTTTGACCAAACCCATCACGCATTTGGCGAGACCTCGTTCACTGAAGTACACCCGCAGCGGGATCAGTGTCAGCCCCCGCTCGAAAGCGCGACCTGCGAATTTGTCAAACTCTTTGGCGTGCACCAGCAATTTGCGAGGCCGGCGTGGATCATGGTTCCACATTCCCGCGTTGTTGTAGTGAGCGATATCGGAACCGACCAACCACAACTCGCCGTTGGTCACCCGAATGTGAGCCTCATCGAGGGAAAGTTTGCCTTCTCGCATCGATTTGACTTCGCTGCCCATCAGCATCATGCCGCACTCGACGCTGTCGAGAATTTCGTAGCGGAACTTGGCTTTGCGGTTTTCAGCGACCGGCGTGATGTTCGGTTGATTCTTTTTCGCGTTTTTGCCTTTGCCCTTCCCAGACTTCTTACCGGCCGCTTTTTTCGCGCCAGCCTCAGTCAAGGTGGGCTGCTTTTTATTTTTGTTCTTTGACATGGTCGTGATTGTATCGGGAACCCACAAAAGCAGGATGGGGCGACCATTTTCGTTTTCCGCCCGGACCACTACAATGAATGGTCATTACACTGACCAGAGTCGGCTTGGGTTACGGACAGTTCCTCGGAACGGTTCGGTTCACTGCCGATCATTGATTTTTGATTTTTTGCCTTTCATCCGGACAGACGCCGATGGCTTTTCGATTGCCAGTTGTCGCCGAACCAGAAATGCCCGCGGGCACCGACGTCAGCTCGACGGGACGGTTGCCACGTTGGCTCAAGCGGCCCATCCCCAAATCCAACTCGAATCATTTGACCGATTCGTTGATGGAAGAGTACGGGTTGGAAACCGTTTGCGACAACGCCAAGTGCCCCAACCGGATGGAGTGCTACAGCCAGCAAACGGCGACCTTCATGGTTTTGGGCAACGTTTGCACCCGCCCATGTGGTTTCTGTGCCGTCAGCCGTGGCCGTCCACCGGCTGCTCCCGCGGTTGATGAGCCAGATCGCATCGCGAAAGCGGCTGAGCGGTTGGGCCTGAAACACGTTGTCATCACCAGCGTTACGCGAGATGACTTGCCCGACGGTGGTGCCGACCACTTCCACAACTGCGTCATCGCGGTTCGGGAACGCACCGGGGCAACAACGGAAGTCCTGACGCCTGACTTTGTGCATTGCAAAGAAGCGTTGGCTCGGGTCATCGAAGCCAAACCGACCGTGTTCAATCACAACATGGAAACCGTGCCACGTCTTTACCGCCGAGTTCGCGGGCCCAAGAGTGACTACGCCTGGACGTTGGAAATGATGCGTCAAGTCAAACGCTACGACGCCGAAGTCAAAACCAAAAGCGGTTTGATGCTGGGATTGGGCGAAGAACGAGGCGAATTGCTCGACGCTCTGTCCGATCTTCGCGAACACGATGTCGATTTCCTGACGTTGGGCCAGTACCTGCAACCGGGCGAGAAATACTTGCCTGTCGTCCGCTATGTTCCGCCAGAAGAATTCGATGAATTGGCCGACATCGCCAAATCAATGGGATTCAAAAAGGTCGCCAGCGGCCCGTTCGTGCGAAGTAGCTATCACGCACGAGACATGGCCGAGACTGAGTGAGACCAGCTTCGAACTTTTTGGTTGCTCCGCCAACGCCGCGACGGAGCAACCACGCGGCGATGAGCCTGCCGATCTACTGACGCAATCGCACCAGCCGATCGGATCAACCGATCAGCTCGACCAACCAAGGTGCGGCAACGGTGATCAAGACCAGTGCAACCGGATAGGCCGCGACGTAGCTGGTTGCCGGTTGGCTGGAATCGGTCGCTCCCGTCAGAACCGCCAATCCCGGCGTGGACGTCATCCCGCCGCAGGTCGCACCGAGCGATTGCCACAACGTTCGGCCACCGAGATACCTTGATCCGGCAAAGCCGACCAATAGTGGAATGATTGCGATTGCCGCGGCAGCTACGCACAGCATCACGCCTCTTTCCATCAGAACTTCGACAACATTGGCACCCGCGTTCAATCCCGCATCAGCGAGGAACAACGCCAAGCCGCCTTCTGTCATCAGAAGCATCGCCGCGGGTGGATACGATCCTCGAATGGGACCGAGTCGACGAAAGTGCCCCAGGATGAGTCCCACCATCAACGGGCCACCAGCGATCCCCAATGACATTGAGAACTCGCCAATTTGCAGCGACAAGTTGCCGACGAAAATGCCGAGCACAATGCCCGCGACAAGAGACAACAAATCGGTTTCATTGACTGTTCGAGGGCGATGCCCAACGGCATTTGCAATCTTTGCAAGTGCATCCGGTTCACCGACGGCAACCAAACCATCACCAAACTCGATGCGTGTGCGAGCCGACGGGACAAACTCCACGTCGTGACGCTGGACTCGGACAATCGTCACTCCATAGTTCGATCGCAAACGCAATTCTTTGAGCGTCCGGCCGTAGATCTCCGGCGATGTCACGACGACATACCGGCGTTCGCGATCCGCATCGACGACTGGTTCCGCCGTGTCTTGCAACTCACCCAAGGTTTCCGACACTCGGCGAATCTCAGACGCTCCGCCAACCAACATCACATCGTCACCGATCTCGAATTGGTAATCCGGAGGTGTGGGACGCCAGCGACCTTCTCGTTGAACTCGCGACATTTGGCATGGCGAATCCGCAAAGGCGACGATCTCGCTTGGACGCTTGCCCGAGACAACTGGATTGGCGATGCGAACGACACGTCTTCCAATGCTGTCGGACTCAGCGATTTCGGCACTCGATTGGCCCGAGGTTTCCGATGCCGAATCGGTGCCATCGCTATCGCCGGATTTGGCAAACAACTTGATCGCGATTTGAACGAACAAAACCACTGCGATGATTCCGATCGGGTAGGCCACGCCAAAGCCAACCGCGACGGCGGCGGGATCGCTGGATGATTGGGTGATCGCACCAAGTGCGGGCGTGCTGGTCATCGCCCCGGCCATCAACCCACCGGCCAATTCCGCAGGCAGCCCCAACAGCCGTGCGCATGTCCATGTCACCGCGACGCCGGTCAGGACGATGACGGATCCGGTGATCGCCATGGCTCGGCCATGTGACGCGAGCCCGCGAAAGAAAGTGGGCCCCGCCGAGATTCCGACGCAGTAGACAAACAACGCCAAACCAAGGGTTCCGAACCCCGTCGGAATGGTCCATCCGTAGTGTCCGGCAAGCAAAGCGACAAACAGGATCGCCGATGTGCCCAGCGAGATGCCGCGAAAAGAAACGCGGCCAACCAGCAGGCCCAAGGCAATCACACACAGGAGAACGAGAATTGGGTTCATGGTCTCCGAAGCCCCAAGGAAAGAAACTGGCCGGACAATACGAGCCCTGGACCAAAATCACAACCTGTCGTTCGACATCGTTTTCGTCCCGTCGGGGCTAGGTCCTCTTCACGGACGCTAGCATCAACACGCGGGCGTTCAGACCGTGACTGCGGAAGGCTCTTCTCCGCGGGGTGTTCGCAACAATCGCTGATGAAGCGTCGGAACCAGGACCAATGCCAACAAAGTTGCCCCGGCGACGCCTCCGGCAATCGAAACAGCCATAGGCGGCCAGAAGCCTCCGCCGTCCAAAATCAACGGAGTGAACCCCGCCATGGTGGTCAAGGTCGTCGCAACCACATGGCGAGACGTGTGCATGGTTTCCGCAACGGTCGCTTCGATGTCGCCAGCCGACGCTTTCGGATTGGCTCGGATGCCCGCCAACACCACGATCGAGTCGTTGATGGCGACCCCGATCAATCCCATGGTGCCGATGATCGCCATGAATCCAAATGAATAGCCGCTGATTGCGAGGGCAGCCATCGCCAATCCGATCGACAAAACGGCCACCACGGAAATGATGCCGGCCATCCGAAACGAGCTGAAAGACAACACGAGAGTTGCCAACATCAAAACAGCCAACACACCGACCGTCGAAAACAGATTGCCGACCGCGTCATCGCGTTTGGATGCTTCGCCGCCGAATTCCATCGAGTACCCGGCGGGCAAATCCAACGGATCCGATTCCAAGTCCGCTTCCAGTCGACGCTGGACAGAACTGGGAAGCACACCCGCATCCAAAAAGGCAGCGACTTCGTTCATGCGGCGTCGATTGAGCCGAGGAATGGCAGCCGATTCCGGCTGCAACTTGGTCGTCGCGAAGGCGGACACTGGAGTCAACTGAGCGGGCGAAGGGTCGCCGTCAGATGAGACCTTCGACGCGAGTACCAAGTCCATGCTTTCAAGACTGGCCAAATCACCCCGGTCATCGGCCTGAACACGAACGATGATCGGCAGTTCTTCGTTGCCTTGCAGAACACTGCCGCCACGTTGGCCTTCCAGCGCAGTCGAAAGTTGACGAGACACCTCGCTCGGCGTCACTCCGGCACGAGCACTCGCGGCATCGTTGATATCCAGTGTCAATTGAGGCAACACTTCCGCAAGATCGGTTCGAACCGCAACCACGTGATCCATGCGAGTCAAACGAGCACGCACGTCTTCGCCGATCTGACGCAGCACGTTCAAGTCCGGTCCAAACAGTCGGACTTCGATCGGGGCCGCGAACGGAGGACCTTGTTCGAGCTGACGCACCAACACGCGAGAGGAAAGAATGCGATGGTCCAGTCGCTTCTGCAATTCGCGTATGACGGGAGTGGGCGTTTGACCTTCCGGCATTCGCACCAGAGCCTGAGCGAAGTTCGCGGTGCCGCGTCGATTCGCAATCACGTTGTAGTAAAACTGCGGAGCACTTTCGCCGTAGAACCAGTCGATCCGCTCCGCGCCCATCTCGCGAGCCAACGCGTCGACAATTCCCGCCGTCTTTCGCGTTGTCGCTAAAGAAGATGTCGCGTCGCCTTCGACGGTGATGTGAAATTGATCGCGTGAGCTGGGCGGAAAGAACTGTTCTTCCAACGTTTGAGCCAAACCAAAACCCAACACCGGCAACGCGAAAGCGATGGCCAGACCAATCGCGGGACGCCGGACCGACAAGCGAACGACTGACTCAAACACTCGAGTCACACGCGGCAATCGAATCCCATTGGTCCACCATCGAAGACGAGATGAAGAAGCCGAGGTTCCGCTATCCGCCGCGTTGTAAGAGCTGGCAAGGACTCGCGATGCGATCGTTGGAATGACGGTCAATGCCAAGAACAACGATGAAGTGATCGCCATGATCACGCTGATCGCAATGGACCCCACAAACTCACCCGCCGGCCCTGGCATCAACGCGATCGGTGCGAACGCCAGTGCGGTCGTGAGCGTTGACCCGAGCAATGGAACCGCCAAGTGCGAAACGCTGCTCGTCATTGCTTCGGAAGGCGACATGCCGCTTCGCAAACGAGCCTGAACCTCATCGACCACAACGATTGCATTGTCGATCAACAACCCCAATGCAATGATCAGACCAGTGATCGACATCTGATGAATCGGGATGCCGACAACACGCAACCCGAACAAGACCATCAGGCTGGCGAGCGGCAGCGTCAGCGTCACGATCAATGCAGATCGCCATCCCATCAACAACCAAATCACGCAAGCGACAGCGATGGCCCCCATCAACAGATTGCCGGTCAACGATTGTAGACGAGCATCCACGTAATCGCCTTGCCGCAATATCGTGTCGAGACGAACACCATCGGGTAACGTCTCAGCGACTTCCGCCAAAACGGCTTCCGCATCTTTGGTCCAAGTGTCAATTCGACAGGAGGGTCGAACCATCATGCCCAACACCACCGCTTCGTGCCCCTCGATCAACGAAGCCGTCGAAGGCGGATCCGGCACGGCCAGCTGAATTTGTGCGAGTTCGCCCAGCCGAATGTCGTTTCCATCACCAGAACGAATGGGAATCGAGGCAATGTGTTCGGTCGCATCAAATTGGTTGCCGACTTCGATCAGCATTTGCATCGGAGCGTTCCGCAACTGACCGGCGGTTCCTTTTGCATCGTAGGCCGCCAACCGCGACGCCACGTCCGACGGAGTCAATCCAATCGCCGCGAGTCTTCGAGGATCCAACCGTACGTCAATTTCTTCACCGGGATCGCCAAACCGATCGATTGAATCGGTGCCATTCACATTCTGCATTCGGTCTTGCAGATTGATTGCCAAACGCCGCAGCAACCTGGTATCAGCGGGACCGTCGCCGTGCCACGTCAGCCCAACGATCAACGCATACGCGCGAACTTCCAGCTCATCAAATTCGGGCCGCGAGGCACCGGGCGGAAGAGTGGGGAGCGAGTCTTCGATTCGGCTTCGAACACGCGACCAAACCGTGTCCGTCTCGGTGACTTCATCGCGAAGTTCAATCGAAACGGTGCTGATCCCGACGCGGCTCACCGAGCGAAGCTCTTTGATCTCTTCAATGTCACGCAGCCGGTCTTCGATCTTTTCGGTGATCAACGCTTCAACGCGTTCGGCGCCCGCACCGGGCAATCGAGTGTTGACCAAAGCGACGCGACGGGCCAGAACCGGATCTTCCATTCGCGGCAGGATCGCCAGACTGCTAAGCCCTGCGACCAAGATCAAAGCAAGGATCAGAACAAGCAAACGCCGGTCATTAAAAAACCGTTCCGCAACACGTTCCAACCATGTCGGGTCGGATACCATGTTGTCTTTCACCGGAGAGACAGCGTTGCTCATCGTGCCGCCGTCTACTGCGATGACAACGAAGATGCTGGCGTGTCCCAAACCGCGACCGCACTGACTCCCGGACCAACCCGCTGAGTCCCCTCCACCACGATCGCTTCCGTTCCAGCGATCGAACCAGAAACCAATGACATTTGGCCAGCGGTTCGAATGACTTTGACATCCCGGCGACTGATCGTGACGACGTTTGTGTCGTTTCCACCCAATGCCGTGTCCGTGGATTTAGCGTTCGAATCTGAATGCAACTCGGGTTCCGCAACATAAACCGACCACAATCCTCGCACGCCGCGAACCAGGACGGATGTCGGAACCCAAATTGGAGTCCGATTGGCTCCATCGCTTTGTGCGATCCAGCCATCTTGCTGGGTTTGAGTCTGCGACCATGGCACCCAAAGAGTCGCTGTCTTGCCGATCCAGCTGATCGACTCGGTCGCGGTGTCTGAGTCGTCGGTTTCCAGCTCGACTTCGATGACGCGAGTCCGTGTGACGGGATTGATCTGTGGCTGCATTCGAATAACGCGAGCCGGCTGAGAGTTGTCAGGCCCATCTTCGCCGACCGACACTCGCAAACGATCGTTCAGCTTCAGAAAGTCGGACACATCGGCGGGAACGCCAAACGTCGCGTGAACAGGTGGCGATTCCAAGATTCGCAGCACCGGTTGATTGGGTCCGATGATCGATCCCTCATCGAACAACCGCGCTGCGATCACACCGTCAAACGGTGCCACGATTTGGCTGTCTGACAAATCCACTTCGACGCGTTGGCGAGCCGCCTTCGCCAATTGCAAGCGAGCCCTGGCGGCAGCGATTTGTTCCTGCCGTGTTCCTTCCTTCAGTTCATCGAGCTCCGCTTTCGCGGACATCTGATTCGCGGCGAGTGCGTCGCTGGCAAACTTGGCATCGTCATATTCTTGTTGCGTTCCCGCTCCGCGACTGCGAAGGGATCGCTGTCGTTCAAATCGATTTTTCGCAGCGGCCCATTGGGCTTCCAGTTGTTGAACTCTGGCTTCCGCGGCTCGAATGGTTTGGTACCGAGGTCCCGCGGTTGCCTCTTCCAATGCTGCCTCTGCCGCAGCGATCTCAGCGTCCGCAGAGGCCGCAGCCGCATTTAGATCGGAGACGTCAATCCGTGCCAAAACATCGCCGCGTTTGACCAGATCACCTTCGTGAACGGCGACTTCTTGCAATCGTCCGCCACGACGCATCGCGAGCGAACTGTCGCGACGAGCAATGACTTCACCGCGGTATCGATGGAACAGCTCAGGACCTTTGATCGATTGGGCTTGAGCCACACGGACATGCAAACGTGGTGTTTCAACTGCCGTCGATCCGTCGCCCGCCGGAGCAGGGTCCAACCCGACGACGCCCGGTCCCAACGCAGCCGATAGAACGATTCCGATCACTGCAACGAAGGCGATTGCGCCGTTGGTCCGAGCCTTCCAAAACCAGCGTCGCTTGATGGGGTGCGATGATGCGTTCATGATGCGGCCTCGGAGGCGTAGGCAAAATCTTGTTCACTGTTGAACGGCAATTGCCGAATCTTCTTTGCGTTCTCGATCAACACCGGACGCAAGCGTTTCGCCCACGCGTTGTAACGACGGGCGTTGAAGAGCGGTTGCCAACCGACGGCATCCAGCAAAAGGTTTCCGTTGCGACGGATGGTCATTCGCGCGTCGTCGATGCCGGCTGCTTTCAACGAAGGACTGGTTGCTTCCAAAACCAATCCTCCATAGCTAAGCGACCACAGACCAAATATCAGTTGCTGAGTCAGCTCCGACGCCGTTTGGCCGCGTCCCGGTTTCAAGTCACCCGCAGCAATGGCCGCTTGAACAACTTGGCCGAGCGAACCGATGCACAGTTGCTCGCAATCCGACAACACATCCCGTCTTCCTTCGGATGTCTTTTGCCACACGACGTCGTGCCGAATGATTTGTTCGATCGCGAACTCATCGGGCATGTAGTCGGCATAGACTTCGACCGCGATTCCAACCGCCGCACACCGGTCGCGAGATTCGGCTTGGCTCGCCATCGCGGACTGGAACAAAGCGATCCGGCGGCGAACAGATCGCGTCGCGAGCGCCAGCAAAATCTCTTCTTTGTTGGCGAAGTGGTTGTAGATCGTGCCGCGCGTGCACCCCATCTCTTTCGCAATGGCGTTCATGTTGATCGCCCCCACTCCGCCGCTTCGCAGCATCGGAAAGGCTTTGTCGAGAATGCGTGATTCTCGCTGCTGAATTTCGAGTTGCTTCGGCGTCATGCCCGCCGTCGCTTTTTCTATGGTCGCTTGGTTCATACCCCCATAATCGTCCGATCACTCTTTTTGACAAGATGTCATTTTTGACAATGTGTCAAAAAGACCCCGATCCATCCGCGACTACGCTTAAGAATTTGTGCGGTGCGATACAAGAATTCAGCTGTTTTCCGGTATACGGGCTGTTCTGGTGCTCGCCGTTGCTGCACCACAAATCACAGACTCCCGGGGCCAAACCCAAACATTCCAATCAACTCGAATGGTGTCAGCGCACGAAAAAAGCCGGCCTCGTGAGAGGTCAGCTTTTCGTGTTTTGGCTTCGATTCGCGGTGGATCGGACCGAGTCGGATCCAACGCCCGAGCACTAAGCTGCGACGGATTGCTTTGCGTCGCGAGCTTTCTTTTCAGCAACGGTGCGGTAGTCGACCACGTCCCAAACCAGCCCAACAGCTCGGAGCAGCTTGATGGCTTGCCAAGTGATGTCGAATTCCCACCATTTGTGACCGTGCTTGGCCATACGTGGGTACGCGTGGTGGTTGTTGTGCCAGCCTTCACCGTAAGCCACGATGGCGACCAACCAGTTGTTGCGGCTGTCGTCGGTGGTCTCGTAGTTCTGGTAGCCCCACATGTGCGATGCACTGTTGACCATCCAAGTCGCGTGCAACACGGCGACCAAGCGGACGAACATGCCCCAAACCAACATCGAGATACCGAGTTCCCAGCCACCAAAGGCGTAGCCGATTCCGAGCAAGGCAAACGATGCGACGATGTGAATCGGCAGGAACAACAGGTCAAAAGCCCGCATCGCTGGGTCTTTGTACAGGTCAGGAACCCAGCGAGTCAGGTAAGCGTCACGGTCGCCGTTGTGAGTGTGGAATGCGAGCCAGAAAATGTGACTCCAGATACCACCATCGTGAGGCGAGTGCGGGTCACCTTCGAGGTCACTGTGAGCGTGGTGTTTGCGGTGGTCAGCGACCCAATCAAGCGGCGAGCCTTCGCCAGCGAAACAGCCAATCGCGGCGAACGTGTATCGGACCCAGTTGTAGGTTTTCATGCCGGTGTGTGTCAGCAAACGGTGGTAGCCGAGGCAAATCCCAAGGCTGCCAGCGACCCAGTGCAACACCACGGCGGTGATCAAAGCGGTCCAGGTGAACGTGAACGGTGCGGCCAAGCAAACGATGTGAGCCATCGCCAACCATCCGACGGCCCACCAACTGATGTTGGACGCTCGGACTCGGTCAGCTTTGGTGGGTTTGGCCAAATCGCGTTTCTTGGCGGCCTTTTGAGCGACCAGCGACGAAAAACCGTCGGCGTCTTCGGCTTGAGGTTGATCCAAACGCAGCTTTTCGCCGGTTTGAGGCAAGTCCAACGTCGTGGATTCAGCTACGTGGGTGTTGGGTTGGTCAGCGTTGCCCTTGCTCTTGCTTGGGCCACGGTTTTTGGTGGGTTCAACAACGGTCGACATCAGAGAACGATCCTGGTCTCGTGGTGCGTTAAATAAGTCGTGGGACGCAGCCAAAAACTGACCGACGTCTCGTTTCCGCCGGAAGAATAGCAACGCGAGACGATTTCGACGTCACGTGTCGTGTAAAAGCGTGTAACGGTTATGTAATTGTTCTTTGGATGCCCATATTCTTGGGGTCTGAACCACAATTGACCGGGTGGAGAACGCTCGCATTGAGCATATCCTTGGCCGTCAGTCCGCCACTTTTGTCGCATCCCCGCCCCTGCTCGCCAGTCGTCCATGCCCGATCCACCCGCGTTCTCATCTGAAACCGATGCCGATTCGGCCCTCGAGGTGACCGCTGCCAAAGTTTTGGATGGCGATCAAACCACCGCGGACGAGATGAACGCGTCGTCCAAACCGAATTTGGCGGTTCGGCTGAAACAGCGAGCCGAAATGCTGCGCGAAGTTCGGCGATTCTTTGACGACCGAGGATTCATCGAGGTCCAACCGCCTTGCCTCAGCCGCGACTGCGTTGTCGACGCCTTTCTGGATCCAATCGAAGTCGAAGCGTCTCAGGTGGGGCTGGTCAGCGAGCCTGATTCGCCAGCAAAGTTCTATTTGCAGACGTCTCCCGAATCCGCCATGAAGCGTTTGCTCGCCGAGGGGGCTCCCTCGATCTATGCCATCACCCCGGTGTTTCGAAAAGGCGAAACCGGGACTCGGCATAACGTCGAATTTTCGATGCTGGAATGGTACGAGGTCGGCGGCGATGCAGCGTCCGCAATCAAGCTGCTGGGCGACTTGGCCGTCGAAGTGCTCCAGTCGCCTCCGTACAAAACAGTGACCTACCGCGAAGCGTTTGAGAAACATCTCGGCTTCGATCCGATTGAAACACCCATCGTTGACCTGCATGCCCTGGTCGATGAACTGGACACATCGCTCGCTGAGTCGATCGGCCTTGATCGCAACGCTCTGTTGGACGTTTTGCTGAGCGAGCGGATCGAACCGGTTTTCGCAAACGACGCCCCCACCATCCTGACTCGATACCCGCTGACCCAAGCCGCGCTTGCCAAACCTTGCCAAGATGATCCGCAGTGCGCCGAACGTTTCGAGTTGTTCTATCGTGGGGTTGAACTCGCCAACGGCTACGACGAATTGCTGGACGCAGACGAGCTAAAAAAACGCTACGAGCACAACAATCAAATTCGATTGGCCCACGGCCGCCCGGCTTTGGCCGTGGAGACAACCTTGTTGCGTGCAATGCGGCAAGGGTTGCCTGCGTGCAGCGGCGTGGCACTCGGCATCGATCGATTGCTGATGTTGCGCGTCGACGCCCATTCCATCGAAGAAGTTGTTCCCTTTCCGACCACCCGAGCTTGATTCCACACGATGCAACTCTCTTTGACTCGACGATGCGTTTGCGAAGTCATTGGCACCTATTGCTTGGTGCTGATCGGTTGCGGTGCGATGGTTGTCGACAACCAAACTGGCCTTCTGACTCACGTCGGTGTGGCAACGGTTTGGGGCCTGATCGTGATGACGATGATTTATTCCATCGGCGATCTATCGGGGGCGCACATGAACCCCGCCGTATCGATCGCATTTGCCAGCGTCGGCCGTTTTCCGATCGTTGACGCCGCTGCGTACGTCGTCGCACAGTGCGTGGGCGCGTTGCTCGCTGCCGGTTCGCTAGGAATCGTGTTCGGAGTGGATGACGTCAAGCTGGGTGCCACGATGGCATCGTTGCCAACGGGATCGGCTTGGGCGGTGGAATTCATGATGACGACGATCTTGATGTGGGTCGTGCTTGGCGTCTCCACCGGCGCAAAGGAAAAATCGATCACCGCAGGCTTGGCGGTCGGTGCCACGATCGCGATGGAAGCGTTCGTTGCCGGGCCGCTCACCAAAGCGTCCATGAATCCGGCTCGCAGCCTGGGTCCCGCCGTGATGTCGAGCCACTACAATCTGCTCTGGTTGTATTTGACCGCGCCCATTGTGGGTGCGATCGCGGGTGGATGCTTGTATCGATTCGTGCGAGGCAAAGACGAATTGGACACAGAGGAAGGTGCCATGACTAAAAAGATTTCGGCGGTCGTTTTATTCGCGTTTCTTATCGGAGCGTGTGGCAGCACTTCGATGGCCGGAGAAGGCAACTCGCTGCTTCGCCCTAACGACCGTGTGGCAATCATCGGTGGCACTTTCGTCGAACGCATGCAACCTCGCGACGAATTGGAAGCTGCCCTACAAACACAACGTCCTGATTGGAAATTGTCGATCCGAAATTTAGGTTGGTCCGGGGACACGGTATCGGCCATCGCTCGCAAACGTTTCGACAACGTCGAAGCCGGAAGAGCCCGGCGTTTAGCTGACATTGACGCAGCCAATCCTACCGTTGCTCTCATCTGGTACGGACAATCCGAAGCTGGTCAGTTCTCTGAAAACTCCGAACGAATCCAAGCCGACCTGATGGGCTTGGTGGATGACCTGAAGCAGCGACAAACACGAGTCATCTTGCTCACTCCCGTTGCAATGCCCGGTGACCGACGCCCGAATTACAAGGCCGGACTGGAAGCGTTCGAGCAAATGCTTCGAGACGTTGCACGAGCCCAATCATTGGCACTGGTCGAATTGCAATGGCAACCTTCCGATGAGCAATTGACGGAAGATCGCATGCTGCCCAACGAAGTCGGCTACCGCCAATTGGCAACACTTCTGGCGAATGCTCTGCTCGAAGAACCAACGCAAGAAGACACGACTGGACAATCGAATCAAACGACAGCGAACCATTCGACCGATAGCCCCGAACGGGAACGATTGTTAGAAGCGATCGCTCGCAAAAACGAGTTTTTCTTCCATCGCTATCGACCTCAAAACGAGACCTACTTGTTCTTGTTTCGCAAACACGAACAAGGCAACAATGCGGTCGAGATTGAGCAGTTCGAACCGATCATTCAGAAAGCAGACCAAGCGATCTGGGACGCTGCCGCGAATCAATAACGGGTGACGTTTTGGCATCCGCCCCAGCCTGCCTACTGCATTTCTGCCGATCATCGCGCGGGCTCGCATGGATCCGCAACAATTTCGCGTTGGTGCCAGCGAAGTTCGCCCCGCAATTCGACTACAATGGCGGCCTCCCCCACATCCCCGCCCCAAAGAATTGTTGAACATGCGAACTGCACTTTCACAAGTCCGCCCATTTCTCGCCGCGTTGCTATGCGTGGCCTTCAGTGGATCCGTTGGACAAGCTGCCGACGAGCTTCCTCCAACGCCCAAGCGTGATGGAATCTCGCCACGCAACGTGGTCTTCATTTTGACAGATGACCATCGTTTCGACGCGATGGGTTGCGCTGGCCACCCTTTCTTGGAAACCCCGCACCTGGATTCGATCGCGGCCAACGGCACGCACATCAAGAACGCTTTTGTCACGACCAGCCTGTGCTCGCCTAGCCGCGCGTCCATCTTGACCGGCCTGTACACGCACAAGCACCGAGTGATCGATAACAACCGCTTGGTACCCGACGGCACTTTGTTCTTCCCGCAGTATTTGCAACGAGCCGGATACGACACGGCCTTTGTCGGAAAATGGCACATGGGCGGGCATCACGATGACCCACGACCGGGCTTTGACCACTGGGTCAGTTTCCGCGGTCAAGGCAATTACTTGCCGCCCGGCCCCAAATACACGCTCAACGTCAATGGCGAACGAGTCAAGCAAAAGGGCTACATCACTGACGAGCTAACCGACTACGCAGTGGACTGGTTGAAGGAACGCGACGACGACAAGCCATTCTTCCTCTACCTGTCTCACAAAGCCGTCCACTCCAACTTCACTCCCGCCGAACGACACCAAGGTCGTTATGCGGATGAAGACCTCAGCTTTTTGCCAACCGGCAAAGAACTGTCCGCAGACAAGAACACACCTCGCTGGGTCCGCGATCAAAAGAACAGCTGGCACGGGATCGATTTCTCGTACCACAGCGACAAGGGCCTGGACTATCTGTACCGTCGTTATTGCGAATCGGTGCTGGCCGTTGACGACAGCGTTGGTCGCGTGCTGCAACAACTCAAAGACATGGGCATCCACGATGACACGCTTATCATCTACATGGGCGACAACGGATTCATGTGGGGCGAGCACGGATTGATCGACAAACGTGTTTCTTACGAAGCCTCGATTCGCGTTCCGATGCTGATGCAGTGCCCCAACCTATTCGACGGTGGCAAACCGATCGAGAACGTGGTTGGAAACATCGACGTCGGCCCAACGATCTTGCACGCTGCCGGTTTGCAAGCACCGGAATACATGGACGGCCAAAGCTTCCTCGACTTGCCCAACGATCGCGACGCCGACTGGCGCAAGTACTTCTTGTACGTGTACTACTGGGAAAAGAACTTCCCACAAACTCCGACCCAGTTTGCCTTGCGTGGTGACCGATTCAAATACATCACCTACTACGGGCTTTGGGACACCGACGAACTTTATGACTTGCAGACTGATCCTGACGAGCTGAACAATTTAATTCACGACCCGGACTACAAATCGGTTGCCAAAGAGATGGAAAACCAGCTCTACGCGATGCTCGGTGACGAGGGAGGAATGGACATCCCCATGAATCAACCTCGCGGCGGATCCAACAACAAACGTTGGTCAGAACAAGGTGGTTCCGATGCCGCCGACTTCCCAAAGGCCTTCGTCGTTGAAGAGCCAATCAACCGCAACGCGAACTAAAGCAAAGCGTTTGATTCATCAAGCAAAGTGAACACTCTAAGCGGCGGCTCTACCCAAGAGCCCGCCGCTTTTTCGTTGAAGCTGAGACCACAGTTTTCTTTTCACACTGTGTCACCCACCAAGCGATTCTCAGTGTTCGTCTCCAAACCGCCGCAATCACCCGCCAGCAAACATGTAGCCGATGGAGGCTCTCCGTCGGCTCGAGCGCAAACAATCCCAACAAGCGGTCGGACTCACCATCAAACACGAGCCCATGAATTGACTCAGTAATCTCCTGCATTGCAAAAATGGTTTTGCCGACGGAGGGCCTCCATCGGCTACGTCGTTGCACTCCCGATCCGTGCGTGGCAACCCGCAGACAGTTCACGCGAACCGAAGCACTTGAGTCCAAAAGGACATCCTCCATCAACGACTCGGATTCCCTGTTGCACCAGCAACGCATCAAACCCATTCCCGGCCCACCACGGTCACTTGCCAGCAAACATGTAGCCGATGGAGGCTCTCCGTCGGCTCGAGCGCAATCAATCCTAACAAGCGGTCGGACTCACCAACAAATACGAGCCCACAAACTAACTCAGTTTTCTGCTGCATTGCAGAAATGGTTTTGCCGACGGAGGGCCTCCGTCGGCTACGGGGTTGCCATCCAATGGATGGTGGCATGCTACAGTCAGAAGGCTTTGTGGCCGTATACGCACACGGGACGCGCGTCATTGCACACCGGATCCGGCGATGAAGGCACGATGAATGATCGATGCGAAATCATTTGCATTGGATGCCATTAACCGATTCGGGTTGAGCTTGCAGCTCAATTGCAAGCAATCCCAATGTGAAAGCGGCGAACTCTGGGCAACGGCAATGGACTTGCTTGCCAACCGGGAGCGGACAACGGCTCAGATTCGCACATTCGTTCGATTCCCATAGCGTCAGGCACGCAAACTGCGAACCAATTCATCGTGGGAAGGCGGCGATGAACATGCACACCCGCAATGACAGAACAGATCGCTATCGCCCGCTTTTCGAATTGCCCGATGGTATTCACGACACCGACAAAGCGGACCAGTTCCGATCCAGAAGGCACCTTGCAGCGCACCCAGCCACAACATCGCTCAACAGCTTGGATATCAATCATGCGAAACCTCATTGTCTTCGCGTCTCACGAAGGGCAAACGGAGCAGATCGCTGAGCGAATACAGCGACGCCTGCGGGAGCACTCGATCCCAAGCGATGTCTTGGATGTCGTTCAACACCCGGCGACTGAAATTCACGTCGAGTCATACGACGCGGTGCTGATTGGTTCGCCGATGCACTATGGTCGCCATGATCCACGCATTCGCTTTTTCATCGAACACAATCTCGCGTCTCTACACGGGATACCAACCGCATTCTTCTCGGTGAGCTTGGCGTCCGCGAGCAAGAAACGCAAAGACCGCGTCGTAGCGAAGAGGCTTGCCAATGAGTTCTTGCAATCAACCCATTGGGCACCGTCCATGATGGACTGCTTTGCGGGGGCACTCAAGTATTCCAAGTACGGTTGGTTGAAACGACAGGTCATGCACCGAATTGCGCTGAAGGCTGGAGCAGAAACGAGTTTCGCCGAAGACTACGATTACACCGATTGGCAACGCGTCAATGAGTTTGCCGATCGATTCGCAACGCTTATCCGAACACGCCGACGATCACCCGAGCGTCGAGCTCGTTTCAGCGAATTGCGTACACCTGTTCGCGATCATTCGCTTCGTCGCAGCCGACCCAAACGGCGCACCACCAATCTGTACCACGTCGTCGCTAAAGGTGACCGCCAACGAGGCAGGGTGTCACACACCGCCCTGTTCCGAAGCACGAACTCCCCACAGATCGCCCTGATTTGTGCGAAACGCCCAAAGTTGAAACGAGGGCTCGCACACGTATCTCGCAATCGACTTCGAAGTGGAGTCGCGGTCGTTCATCAGGCTGCAAGGTAAGCTGTCGCCACCAAGTGAAGCCATTCCGCAACAATACAAAATCGCAACGTGGACTGGGAGGAACGCTGAACACACGCGTGAAGGAGCGCCCCGACACCAACTCCCAGCGTTATCATCAATACCGCACCAATCACCGGCTAGCAAACATGTAGCCGACGGAGGCTCTTCGTCGGCTCGAGCGCAATCAATCGCAGCAAGCTGCGGGACTCATCAGAAAGCACGAGTGCGTGGACTGTCTCGGGTGCTTGCTGAGTTGCAGATTTGTTTTTGCCGACGGAGAGGCCTCCATCGGCTACGGAGTTGGCCGATCGCTTGGCCAATTCAAAGACGTCAAAAGTCAGTCAAAGACTTTGGTGCCCAAGCAACTCGCAGCGCGTTCAGCACCGCCACCACGTCGATCGCTTCTTGCGTAATCGCGCCCGCAACAGGCGGCAAATAGCCGGCGAAGGCGATCAACATACCAATGACGCTAAGCGTCATGCCGCCGACGGCACTCTGAAGAGCGATTCGTCGCATCCGTCGGCTGATGTGCATCAACTCATCGACACGTGCGAGGGACGAATCCAAAATCACCACGCCGGCTGCTTCGGTTGTCACGTCACTGTTTTGCCCAAACGCGATTCCGACCGTTGCCGCCATCAATGCGGGAGCATCATTGATTCCATCACCGACGAAGACGGTTTTGGAAGTCTTAGTTTGCTCGGTAACAAAACGCAGTTTGTCTTCGGGACTTTGATCGCCCATGCACTCGGTGATGCCGACTTGCTTGCCAAGATATTCGACTTCCGAGGTGCGATCCCCCGACAGCAAGACAACTCGATTGACACCATGGCGATCATCCAAGTGATCGACAAACGAATGGCCTTCCTTTCTCGGTGAATCTCGCAGCCGATAGGTGGCCGCGTACTTCCCGTCGATCAGAATGACGCATTCCAAACCGCCGGATTGTTCGGGCAAACGTTCCGCCCACTCATCGCCTTTGGCAAGCAACTTCTTGCGACTGGTGATCTGCATCTCGTGACCATCGACGATGCCGCGCAGTCCAGCGCCGGGAGGTTCGCTGATTTCGGATACGCTGAGCAAAGCACCAGAAGACGAACTTCCGTCTTGGGTTGCTGCAGAAACGATTGCTTCCGCCAACGGATGCTTCGAGTAGCGTTCGAGGCTGGCTACCAAAGTCAACACGCGGGACGCGTCCTGATCGGGATCGACCAATTGCTCGACCAATTTGGGACGCCCGTATGTCAGCGTTCCCGTTTTGTCGAAGATCATCGTTTTGCATCGATCTACCTGTTCCAAAACGGATGGATCACGAATGATGATCGAGCGTCGAGCCGACAAAGAGATGGCACCGAGAATCGCAACGGGGATCGCAATCAACAAAGGGCACGGCGTGGCCACCACCATCACAGAAAGGAATCGCACCGGGTCGCCGCTGACCACCCACGCCGCCACGCCAATCAATACCGCAAGTGGTGTGTAGAAGGCACCGAGTTGATCCCCGAGCCGACGAATTTTAGGACGGTTCTGCTGCGACGCCTCCATCACTTCCATGATCTTGGCGTAACGCGAATCCACCGCGCGCTTGTCCGCGCGGACCGTCAGTGCCGAGTCGCCATTGATTGCGCCGGAGAGCACCAGCGAACCCGGCGTCTTGGACATCCGATACGGTTCACCAGTCAGATACGACTCGTCCATGGCACCGTGACCAGACACCACCGTTGCATCCACCGGACAAACCTTGTGTGGCAAAATCAACACGATGTCGCCGATAGCGATCTCATCCAAAGAAATTTCTTCTGTCGTGTCCCCAACCTGTCGAATCGCGATGGATGGCATTCGATTGGCCAACGCACGAAGCACCGACGATGCACTGCGAACGGCATAGGACTCCAATGCCTCCCCACCGGAAAGCATCAAGACAACGATCGTGGCTGCCAAATATTCGCCGAGCAACACACCAGTCACAATCGAGATGCCGGCCAACAAATCCGATCCAAACTCGGCTCGAAATAGCTTGACCAACAATTCCCAAACCAACGGAACGCCGCCAAAAATGAGAGCGAGCACCAACGGCCAGTCACGCATCGCAACGCCGGCGACATGCCCGTCCAACGCCAACCCAAAACGCAGCCACAGGTGAACGGCGATTGCAAAAACAGCAAGCCCGGCGATTCCCAGTTGCAAACGGTTGTTCATAATTTTTGCCCGGCGGTTGTTGTGCGTCGTCCGATGCAGGTGAACCTTCGTGACGCCACGATAGATCCTCCCGGCGTAATGCTGTCCAAAATGACTGACTCGAGAGACGAGCACCTAGCGGTACTGCTAATTTAGCGAGCCGTACCGCGTTAGCGGCGGTCAATCAGACTTCAACCGGGGCTGACGCCAATCGCGAATTGTTGTCATTCGGTATACAACTAAATCAACAGCCCGTCAGGGGACTCTATCAAAAAGCAGGCAAGCGAGAGCGAGGCATGTAAAAGTTTAACGTTCAACCAAAACACAAACGGATCGAGCGGGTGAATTCCATGTGGGAGTAACAACGCATTGGCTCTCGGGCCTGCTGGCAAGCTCACTGAGTGACGCGCACGACGTGTCGACAGCCAACCGCCACTTTTCAAACGCCCACTCTTGGATCCCGAATTCGGTCGACTCGGATCCCGCATTGATCATGACATAGATATCCTTGTCGCTTTGCGATTCGCCATGCAAACAGTATGCAAGTTGTCTTGATTCGGAGGACATATCGACCAAGTGCCCCGTTCCGTACCATCGCACATCACCTCGCCAAAAACGCGAACGGCTGATCGACGGATGGGACTTTCGAAAGGCAATCATTTCGCGGACGAATTCGAAGATATCCGCATGCTCAACACGTCGATCCCAGTCCAACCAACTCGTCGCGTTGTCTTGGTTGTACGGGTTGTTGTTCCCACGTTGGGTTTGAAGAAACTCGTCCCCCATCCGGAACATCGGAGTTCCATTGGACAGCATCAGCAAACAGAAAAAGTTGCGGACTTGTTGTTTGCGAATCTGCAAGATCTCGGATGGCGTTTCTTCGTCTCCTTCCCAACCACAATCCCAACTGTATTCCTTCGCTCCGTCGGTATTGTTGTGCCCGTTGGCCCAGTTACGTTTTTCGTTGTAGGCCGTCAAGTCGTACATTGTGCTGCCGTCGTGTGATGTGATGTAGTTGATGCTCAACGAGGGCTGCAACGCATGACGCAGATCATCGGGAAACAAATCGCAACTGCCGTACAAACGCGTCATCAAGTCGGGAACCATGCCACGATCACCGCGGACAAGACGCTGCATGGTGTCTCGGTAGTGAGCATTCCACTGCATCCATCGCTGCCCGGGAAATTTCTTCCCCAGTTGAAACTGGCCATCAGCGTCCCAGGGTTCAGCAATCAACCGATCATCACAAAGGTCTGAATCGGTGCCAATTTCACTGACGATGGGTGGATCATCCAAGTTGATGGAACCATCACTGTTTCGGGTAAAGACGGATGCCAAATCAAAACGAAATCCGTCGACATGCATGTGCGAATCCCAGAATCGCAAGCTGTCGACGATCATCCGACGAATCGCTCGGTTGGCCGTGTGCATCGTGTTCCCCGTACCACTGTGATTGGCGTACGGAGTGTTCGCATTGCCCGTCATCATGTACGCGGTGCTGCTGTCGATCCCTTTCCAGCTGTACGTTGGCCCGCGGTGATCGCCTTCGCAAGTGTGGTTGTAGACGACATCCAAGATGACCTCGATGCCCACCGCATGCAGCTCCTTCACCATCATTCGAAACTCGTCTCTTTGATTGCAAGCCGATGGATTCGTTGAATATGCGTGGTGCGGCGAGAAGAAATTCAGAGGCATGTACCCCCAGTAGTTTCCATCGTCTGGATCGAACTGAAACACCGGCATCAACTCGACCGCGGTCACGCCCAATTCCACGAGGTAGGGAATTTTGTCGACGACACCGACAAATGTGCCCTGATGCGTTTCGGGCACTCCAGAGTTTGGGTTCTTGGTGAATCCCCGCACATGCATCTCGTAGATTACAAGATCGCTTCCATGACGCGAAATCCGATCGTCCTGCCAGTCAAATTCGCAGAATTGATTGGGGAGTATCCCAAGCGGGGCTTGACCTTCGTTGGAACCAGGCCGCCGGGCAGCTTCTCGAGAGAATGACTCCGGAAAAAAGACTTTTTTTGCAAAGGGGTCCAAAAGAACTTTTTGAAAGTCAAAATCATGGAAGTCGTAACCTCCCTGCGGCGCCGGCCCGTCAACTCGATAGGCATAGTAAGCCCAGTCATCGGATGATTCACAATGAATGCGGCAATGCCAAATGGGTCCCGACTTATTGAATAGGTAGTTCAGCTTCACTTCACGAGCTGGATGAACTAAATCACCCTTCCGGTACAGCAACAAATGCACCGTGGTGGCATGTCGCGAATAGAGCGAGAAATTAAAGGAAGACTCCTCCGCAATCCAACTTGCACCGAGCGGGAACGGCGAACCTTCGGCTCTTTGCCAGGCATTCATCTTGGAATCCAAGTTTGGGAACGTGCCATCGACATGCTTAGAATCCGGTTGGAGAAACAGAGTGAAAGCCTGGAGTCCAAAACGCAAACCAGGGACCAACCCCGAACGATCGGTTTCTTGAGGGATGGTTGACATGATTGAGCGTCGACACTGTCACAACTTGTGCGCCATCGCACATCCACTGTCCGTATACGCTCAGTCGCCATCGCAAACTTGATGACTCAAAAGCCACATTTGAGTCATCGGCGCATGATTCGACGAATGGCTCAAGCTTTGCGTATCAGCCGAGAATCTGCACTTCAATTGCGAGGTATCCAATGAACAATCCATTTATTCAGTCCGAATGGCGGTCCCTTTGCAAACGTGTTCACGGTTGTGCGTGCACGCTCGCCAATGACAAATCCGAGGAAAAGATTTTTGAATCGCAGGCTCACGCTTTTGCGTCCAGCGAACCACCTCATCGATATTCTGAGCTGCTCACGAAAGTAGCGGAGGCGGCTCACTTGGCCGTGAAGTGGCAATCGGATGTGGTCCATGACATCGAAGACCATTGGATCGACGAGGCAAGCGACGAGAGCTTTCCCGCCAGTGATCCACCTGCGTTCACATCCACGCACGCTTGAATTAGCAACTTGCGTGAACACAAAGTCTGCTTGCCTCCTAAAGCCTTATCTGCCATTCGATTGGCGGGTCGAGGGTTTCGTCGCCGATGATGCAGACAAGTTCCCCTCGTCGGTCAGACGATGGCGAAAGTGTCTGCCGTTGCCGAATCTTGCATGGCGATTTGGGACAATCAGCGTGCGTCATCAACAGGGAGCACATTCGCGAAAGCACGCAATCAGTTTGACGCGTGTCTGCTCGCGTTCAGGTGATCCAACTCATCGCGTTCAGCCTCGGCAAAGAACAGTGGCAGGAAAGGCGTGTTGATCAGCAGGGCTAGAAAGAACAATCCGGAGGCGATGATCCCGACGGATTGCCATTCAAAGTATGCGGCGGCGATGATGAATGCCGCGACAGCGAGAACACCGAGCACCTTCAAAATCAAAATCACTCCAGCGGTTTCGACGTCCGTTTCGATCTCTTCTTTGCCTAGTCGATGCGTCGCATGCCCTCGCAACGAGGTTGCCCGAGATCGCACTTCCAAGTAGTTCGTCAGCGCCAACACCGCATACAGGAAGGGGATTGGAATCGCAGCGAGGTAGGCAACTTCGCGAAAGAAAAGCAAAGACAAGCACGTTCCGATCAAACTGGACGCTAGGAGAACGCGAACTCCGGTTCGAAAGTGGCGAGAGAGAACGTGGGCGTCGGGTTCTGCGGGCAGTCGTTGGCTGGTGGCTGGAGTACTCATTTCATTTTCCGTGTGAGTGAATGGCCAAATCTGAAAAAGTGGCCGTCGGATAGCGGCAACTCACAAGCGATTCACGTGCCCTGCCGTTTTGTCGAAGTCTGACGACATGAGAGTGCTCCAGCACGCACATTCTCTGTGCGTCGAATGACATCCTGGCACAGTATGGTTTGAGATCAGATCTCTCCTCGTGCCATCCGGTGGCTGTGGCGTCGAAAACAAGACGTTTTCTCCAAGCAGACCAATTCACGACGACAGTGGTACAGAGATTGCCAATCGTTCATGACATCGCCCATCCAACCGTGAAAGCCAATGCCGTGATTGAAACACTCGAATCCACTCATGTTGCTGCCGAGACACTGCAGAAGATCGACGCCTATTGGCGGGCCGCGAATTATTTATCCGTTGGGCAGATCTATCTTTATGACAATCCGCTGCTGAAACGCCCGCTTCGGATTGAGGACGTCAAGAAGATGCTGCTTGGGCACTGGGGAACGACGCCAGGCCAAAACTTCATCTACGCCCATTTGAACCGAGTCATCCAACAATACGATCTCGACATGATCTATGTCTCGGGTCCGGGACATGGCGGTCCCGCGGTTGTCGCCAACACGTATTTGGAAGGTTCTTACAGCGAGATCTACCCGCATATCAGCCAAAACGAAGCCGGAATGAGGAAGCTATTCATTCAGTTTTCGTTTCCCGGAGGGATTCCCAGTCACGCGTCGCCGGAGTGTCCTGGATCAATCCACGAAGGCGGTGAACTTGGGTATTCACTGAGTCATTCCTTCGGTGCAGTGTTTGACAATCCCGATTTGATTGTCGCTTGTGTGGTGGGTGATGGCGAAGCAGAAACCGGTCCACTGGCGACCGCGTGGCACTCGAACAAATTCCTGAATCCAGCGACTGACGGCGCAGTGCTTCCAATTTTGCATCTGAACGGATTCAAAATCGCGAACCCCGCCATCCTCGCTCGCATCGACCATGCGGAACTGGATCAGCTGATGCGAGGATACGGTTGGACGCCCATCTTCGTGGAAGGCGATGATCCGATGAAAATGCATGCAGCGATGGCGGAAGCCCTCGACGTCGCCATCGAACAAATTCGATCAGCTCAACAAAAAGCTCGCGAAAGTGGCGACACCACTCGCCCTCGCTGGCCCATGATCGTGCTGAGGTCACCCAAGGGATGGACGGGACCCAAAGCCGTTGATGGTGTCCGCAACGAAGGAACCTTTCATTCGCATCAAGTGCCATTGTCAGATCCCGCCAAATGCCCCGAACACTTGCAACAAATCGAGGATTGGCTCCGCAGCTATCGCCCGGAAGAATTGTTTGATGAAGACGGGCGGTTGCGGCCCGAGATAGCCGATCTCGCACCCAGGGGTGATCGTCGGATGGGAGCGAACCCGCATGCCAACGGCGGACGTTTGCTACGGCCATTGAAGATGCCCGACTTCCAAGACTATGCCGTCTCAATCACCCAACGAGGTTGCCGTGGAATCGGTGACACGCACGTCATGGGCAAATTCATTCGCGATATCGTTCAATTGAACGACGAACACAAGAACTTTCGAATCTTCGGTCCCGACGAAACCATTTCGAACGGCTTGGAAGCTGTCTTCGATGTCACTCAGCGGCAGTGGAACGCGGCGACGGTCGAGGACGATGAATCACTTGCACCAACCGGCCGTGTCCTAGAGATGCTCAGCGAGCATCAATGCGAAGGCTGGCTGGAAGGATATTTGCTGACAGGTCGGCACGGGCTTTTCAATTGCTACGAAGCGTTTGTGCACATCGTCGATTCGATGTTCAACCAACATGCAAAGTGGTTGAAGGTCACGTCGGAGTTGCCCTGGCGTCACAAAATCGCATCGTTGAACTATTTGCTCGCTTCGCACGTTTGGAGGCAAGATCACAACGGATTCACCCATCAAGACCCGGGCTTCATCGATGTGGTTGCCAACAAGAAAGCCGAAATCGTTCGCGTCTACTTACCGCCGGACGCCAACTGCTTACTCTCCGTGATGGATCACTGTTTGCGAAGCAAGCACTATGTCAACGTCATCGTCGCGGGCAAGCATCCTTCGCCACAGTGGCTGACGATGGACGAAGCGGTGGAGCACTGCGCAAAAGGAATTGGAATTTGGGAGTGGGCAGGCAACGAGTCATCAGATTCTCCTGACTTTGTGATGGCTTGTTGTGGCGACGTCCCGACCTTGGAAACGTTGGCAGCGGTGTCGATTTTACGCGAGCATTTGCCCGAGCTGAAAATCCGAGTCGTCAACGTGGTCGATCTGATGCGATTGCAACCCAATTCAGAACACCCTCATGGTCTCAGCGACCCTGAGTTTGATGCCCTGTTCACAGAGAACAAGCATGTGGTTTTTGCCTTTCACGCGTACCCATGGTTGGTCCATCGGTTGACATACCGTCGTACCAACCACGCGAATATTCACGTCCGTGGATACAAGGAAGAAGGCACGATCACCACACCATTCGACATGACGGTGCTGAACGATCTCGACCGGTTCCATTTGGTGATGGACGTGATTGATCGTTTGCCCGAAACCGGTGAACCAGGCCAACACTTAAAAACTTTGATGCAACAAAAGTTGATCGAGCATCGACGCTACATCAATCGGAACGGACAAGACATGCCCGAAGTCCGGAATTGGCAATGGAGTGCCGGGTCATGAGCGATCAATTCCCTCAAATTTATCTTGGTCGACACGGCGAAACGCCATGGACAATCACGGGGCAGCACACCGGTTCGACTGATATGCCACTGACGCCCAAGGGCGAACAAAATGCGGCTCAACTTCAGAGTCGACTGGAAGGACTTCGGTTTGCGGAAGTCTGGACCAGCCCTTTGCAGCGAGCGAAGCGAACCTGCCAACTAGCCGGCTACGGCGAACGAGCAAACACAGTTGCGGAACTGACGGAGTGGGATTGCGGCGACTACGAAGGGCTCACACGAAGCGAAATCCAAGAGAAGAATCCCGGTTGGAATCTCTTCCAAGATGGTTGCCCCAATGGCGAATCATTGACGGATGTGGCGACGCGTGTCACTCGCGTTGTCGAGCGTATTCGCCAGCTGGACGATGCCTGCTTATTGTTTGCCCACAAGCACTTCCTGCAAGTCTTTGCCGCCTGTTGGCTAGGCTTGCCTCCGGATACCGGTCGCCATTTTTTTCTCGGCACGGCTGCGTTGAGCATTGTCGGCTATCACCATTCTCGACGAGACCCAGTCATCCGGTTGTGGAACGATCGCAGCTACCTCACCGACTAAATGAAAAAACGGACTGAATGGAACGCAATCCGGCAAGGCTGACCCGCGTTCCTTTGCCCTGCGTTCTTTCGCGGCACAGCGAATGCATCTTAGCGATTTGTTCGTGAGAGCACTCCAACGATGTACCCAATATGCACACCCCGCCATCGCCTCCATCGCCTGATTTCACAGTAAAAGCCGGAACCGATTCGATGGAGAACGCTCCGCCCTCTCCGAAGGATTCCGCGAGAGGACACGTCGTTGCCGTTCGCGGCAGCGTGATTGACGTTTACTTCCCGGGTGAACCACCGTCCATGAATTATGAACTGCGGATTGGCGATTGTGGTGAAGTGGTGGCAGAAGTCGCCAGCCAACTCGACCCGCATACCGTGCGAGCCATCGCGATCACATCGCCACGAGGATTGTCGCGGGGCACCGCTGTGCAGAGTCTTGAACGACCGATGCAGGTTCCCGTTGGCAAACCTCTGTTGGGCAGAGTGCTCGATGTGTTTGGCAACACGCTTGACGATGGTGAAAGCTTGAGCTCCGTCGAGCATCGAAGCATTCACCAGGCGCCGCCCACGATCAACCGTCGCATCGCGAAATCGGAAGTGTTCACGACCGGCATCAAGGCCATCGATTTGTTGTCGCCGCTCGAACGCGGCGGTAAAGCAGGCCTATTCGGTGGCGCAGGCGTTGGCAAAACCGTTTTGATCACTGAGTTGATCCACAACATCGTCGGCGGTCACGATGGAATCAGCTTGTTCTGCGGAATCGGTGAGCGATGCCGAGAAGCCGAAGAACTGTACCGCGAGATGGGAACCGCCGGTGTTCGTGACAACACCGTCATGGTCTTCGGACAAATGAATGAACCACCAGGTGCCCGATTCCGTGTCGGCCACGCCGCGATGACGATGGCAGAGTCCTTTCGCGACGATGCGAAACAAGACGTGCTGCTGTTGATTGACAACATCTTTCGGTTTGTGCAGGCCGGGATGGAAGTCTCAGGTCTACTCGGCCAACTGCCATCCCGTGTGGGATACCAGCCTTCGCTTGCGAGCGACTTGGCAGAGTTGGAAGAACGCATTTGCACCACCTCGGATGCCGCGATCACGTCGGTGCAAGCCGTCTACGTCCCTGCCGATGATTTCACCGACCCGTCGGCGGTGCACACCTTTGCACACCTATCCGCAACCGTCGTTTTGTCGCGAAAACGAGCCAGCGAAGGGTTGTATCCCGCGATCGATCCATTGAAGTCAACTTCGGAAATGATGTTGCCCGGTGTGGTCGGTGATCGGCACTACCAAACGGCCAGCGAAGTACGTCAAACGCTGGCCGGATACGAAGAATTGAAAGACATCATCGCGATGCTGGGCATGGAAGAACTGTCTCGTCAGGATCGCTTGACGGTGAACCGGGCCAGACGTTTGGAGCGATTCTTGACTCAACCATTCTTCACGACGCAGCAATTCACCGGTCACGAAGGACACATGGTCAGCATCAACGACACGTTGGACGGATGCGAACGCATCTTGAATGACGAGTATCAGAATCGGCCGGAGCGAGACTTGTACATGGTCGGTAAACTTCCGAGCTCCCCATCATGCATCTGAAGTTGAACACACCCAACGAGATCGTGTTGGATCTGACAGTCAACAAAGTGGTTGCCGAAGGCACGCATGGAAGTTTTTGTTTGCTGCCGCGACATGTCGATTTCTTGGCCGCTTTGGTTCCCGGTTTGCTGAGTTGGGTCGATGAGGCGGGGAAAGAATCCTTTGCGGCCGTCGGCACCGGAATTCTCATCAAACGAGCGGATGATGTTTACGTCTCCGCCGAAGCCGCGTCCCATGGAACTGAATTGGAGACATTGCGACGTTTGGTTCTCGAGGAGTTTTCGCAGATGGACGAACAGCAACATGCTGCTCATTCGGCAATCGCAAAACTGGAAGCGGACTTCCTTCGCCGAACAATGGCACTGACTGAAGACCATGTGGTGTAAGGAGCGATTCCATCCATGAACGAGCGTCAAACGCTACAGAAAAACGTCGATGCGAAGCAATCTCGCAAACTCGATGCACGTCAGCAAGGCGATCGATCGGCATGGTTTGGACTCGGCATGTTCGGTTTGGTTGGTTGGTCGATCGCAATTCCAACACTACTCGGAATCGCCTTGGGAATCTGGATTGATGAACGTTGGCCGAGTCGGTTTTCGTGGACGTTGATGTTATTGATCGGCGGTGTCGGAATCGGATGTCTGAACGCTTGGTGGTGGATCAACCGGGAGAATGAAGATGAATGAATGGATGGCGATGACGAGCGGGTTTCTCGCGGGAGCCGCAGCTGCCGTGTTCTTCGTGGCGTCGTTGTGGTGGACCACGGTTCGCTTGCCCGCGTCTCGTCAGCCGTGGTTGCTGCTTGGAGGCGGTGCATTGCTACGGATGACGGTGGTACTGGGCATTCTGGCCGCACTGGCACGAAGTGGGGATTGGCGGATCCTGGTCGCAGCGGCCGCGGGCTTCGCGCTTATACGCACAGTCGGTGTGTGCACTATCGCCCAGCGTGACAAAAGCTTCCAACTCGTACCAGCACAAAATCCGCCAGCGAAAACTTTGCGTCCCGGGAGCGAACCATGAATGGTGTGCAAATCTCACCGGACGAATCGATCCTGTGGCAATCCGAAGCTTGGCCAGTTTTGAAGATCAACGCCACGCTTGCGTTCACTTGGTTGGTGATGGCGTTGTTGGTCATCGGTTCGTGGTGGATCACGCGACGATTGACTAGCGACACAAAGATTCCGCGTTGGCAGAATCTGTTGGAAGTGCTTGTCACCGGCATTCGAGACCAAATTCGAGATATCAGCCGGCACGACCCGGGACCATACCTGCCATTTGTCGGAACTCTATTCCTTTTCATCGCAGTAGCGAATTTACTCAGCATCGTGCCTGGTTACGTCGCACCGACGGGATCATTGTCAACAACAGCCGCTCTGGCGACTTGCGTGTTCGTAGCGGTCCCCGTGTTTGGGATCGCCTCACGCGGGGTAGGGGAGTACTTGAAGCGATACCTGCAACCAACGCCTTTGATGCTGCCTTTCAATTTGATTGGCGAACTTTCAAGGACTTTGGCACTGGCTGTGCGTTTGTACGGGAACATGATGAGCGGCGCCGTGATCGCCGCGATTCTGATCAGTTTCGTCCCACTCTTCATTCCAATTGTGATGCAAGTGATGGGGCTGCTGACAGGAATGATCCAGGCTTACATCTTTGCCGTTTTGGCGATGGTCTACATCGCGTCGGCAACCAAAGTCGCGAAGTGATTGTGCGGTGAACACTTTTCGTGATCCTTCTCGTTCGTCCGCCGAACAGTGAATTCACATTTCAATCCAAAAGGAAGACATCATGGATAGCACCACTTCGATCGCCGTCGCCAGCATCATCATGGCGGGACTGACCACCGCCATTGGTTCCATCGGGCCAGCGTTTGCCGAAGGGCGTGCCGTGGCCCAAGCTCTCAGTTCCATCGCACAGCAACCGGATTCATCCAACACGATTACTCGTACCCTGTTCGTGGGTTTGGCCATGATCGAGTCGACGGCCATTTACTGCTTTGTCGTTTCAATGATCCTATTGTTCGCGAATCCCTTCTGGAACCAGCTGACGCAATAGGAAGGGAGACGAAACGATGAGCATTGATTGGTTCACCTTCACCGCACAAGTCATCAACTTCCTGGTCCTGGTTGGGTTGTTGCGACATTTCCTTTACGGCCCCGTCGTCCGCGCGATGCAGGCAAGGGAACAAAAGGTGACGCAGCGTCTAACCGATGCCGAAGCCGCGAAAGCCGAAGCGAACCAGCAGCGTTTGGAACTGGAAAAACAATCGCAACTGCTGCAAGAACAACGAGATGACCTGTTCACGAAGGCCAAAGCAGAAGCAGACAGCGAACGTCAGCGATTGATCGCTGAGGCGAGGAAAGAAGCGGACACGCGACGAGCACACTGGACGTCCACCTTTGAACGAGACCAAAAGGAACTCGCCAACCAAACTCGTCGTGACATTCAACGAATGGGGTTCCAGGCCGCAAGAGAAACGCTTCAGCAACTGGCGGACGAGGACTTGCAGAAACGGGTTTGCCAAACGTTTGTGAAGCAGCTGCAGATGCTGGACGAACTCCAGCGTGCCTCGATCGCCACGCAACTGGAGGATTCGGGAAACCCGGTCTTGGTTCGATCTGCCGATGAACTGGATGACACCGACCGAAGTCTGATTCGTCAAGCCATTCATCAAGTGTTTCAAAACAAGGCGGAAGTTCGATTTGAATCAGAGCCCGCGTTGATCGCGGGAATCGAAATGGACGCGGGTGGTTACAGTCTGCCTTGGAATGCGGAACGTGCTCTGAAAAAGATGGAGGCCAACGTGGCGTAAACATCGTTGCGAACGATAAATGAGGTGGTTGGTCTTTAAACCTGGCCCAAATCCCTCTATCAAGCCTCGCCACTGTGAAAAGTCACTCTCGATCATGACCACTTACTTGGACACGCTCGAATCCGCTGCTCACCAATTTGGCCAAGCGGTGAAGTCTCAGGCCGGGCAATTGACGGTCACCGAAATCGGTACCGTCGAAGAAGTCCAACGCGGGATCGCACGCGTGCACGGTTTGCCACACGTCCAAGTCGACGAAGTGCTTCGGTTCGCTGGTGGTCATCTTGGCTACGCGTTCAACTTGGATCCCGACCAAGTCGGTTGTGTGTTGTTGGATTCCAGCGATCGAATCACCGCAGGATCGCGGGTGGAGCGAATGCACACCGTGTTGGACACCCCCGTCGGCGATCAACTTCTTGGCCGGGTGGTGGATCCCGTTGGTCGGCCATTGGATGGTGGTCGGTCGCTTGACGATCTGCCACGCGAACCTTGCGAACGCGATGCGCCGCCAATCATGCAACGTGCTCCGGTGACGGTCCCGCTGCAATCCGGCCTGAAAGTCATTGACGCCATGATCCCGATCGGCCGTGGTCAACGGCAGTTGTTGCTGGGCGATCGTCAAACAGGCAAGACTGCGATTGCGATCGACACAATCATCAACCAAGGCGGCCGCGATGTGATTTGCATCTATTGCAGTATCGGCCAACGCAGCACCGGCGTGGCTCGTGTGATCGAAAACTTACGTCGTCACGACGCCTTGGACCACACCATTGTTGTGATCGGCGCCGATGACGCCCCGCCGGGATTGCAGTTCCTTGCACCCTACGCGGCAACGACGATGGGCGAACACTTCATGCGGCAGGGCCGCGACGTCCTGATCGTCTACGATGATTTGACCTCTCATGCGAGAGCGTACCGCCACCTCTCTTTGTTGCTGCGCCGACCGCCAGGTCGAGAGGCGTTTCCAGGCGACATCTTTTATGTCCACTCACGTTTGCTGGAACGTTCCACGCATTTGAGCAAGAGCGCCGGAGGAGGCTCATTGACG
>NZ_DDGH01000097.1:65646-95327 GCF_002337565.1 Rhodopirellula sp. UBA1907
CTCGAAACAGAAGCCCAAAACGTGTCGGCGTACATTCCGACGAATTTGATTTCGATCACTGACGGTCAGATCTACTTGTCGCCGACATTGTTTCGAAAAGGCGTGTTGCCCGCGATCGATGTTGGTCGCAGCGTCTCTCGAGTGGGAGGCAAAACCCAGTTGCCCGCCTACCGCGTTGTGGCCGGTGACTTGCGACTGACGTACTCGCAATTCGAAGAACTAGAACGTTTCGCTCGCTTCAGCAGCCAACTCGATGAAGAAACTCGTGCAACGCTCGATCGAGGGCGTCTGATTCGAGAAATCTTGAAGCAAACTCAGTTTCAACCGCTGACGCTACCACAGCAAATCGCGTCGTTGGTTGCGGTAACCAGCGGTGTATTGGATGGATCTCCGCTGGACCAACTTCCCGGGCTTGAGCGTGCTATCCAAGACGCCGTGACGTCGCAGGCAGCTGAATTGTGCGAGCAAATGCAAGCCGGTGAAAAACTCGATCAGCGGCAAGTGGAACAGATCGCCGACATCGCTGCGGGAGCGGTTCATGCCAACACTTGAACTGTTGCGGCGGAAGATTGAAACGGCGTCGGACTTACAGTCGGTCGTGACCACCATGAAGACGTTGGCTTCCGTTCGCATCCATCAGTACCAACGCGCCGCCGACGCTTTGATGGATTACAACCGGACCATTGAATTGGGACTTCAAGTGATTCTGCGTGAGCAGAAACTCCGCCAACTGACCACCAATGAATGGAGTGGTGAAAACCGGGAATCGAGTTTCCGTGAGGACAGTTCGCACCACGGAGTGATCGTCTTTGGCAGCGACCAAGGCATGTGCGGTCAATTCAATGAACAGATCGCGACGCATGCATTGGAACATCACGCCCGCCACTGTCGACGGCCACCTGAGGCATTGTGGATCGTTGGCTCGCGGGTCGCGTTTTTGTTGACCGACAGCGGATGGTCAATCGACAAGGCGTTTCGGATTCCGACTTCCGTGCCCGAAATCGCGGACTGCGTCAGTGATTTGCTGACCGCAGTGGAAGCGGTGCGAAAGCGAAGAAATTTGACGTCGCTGAGAATTCACTCAAACACAAGGTCCTCGGCGGGAGCGTATCGGCCTCACACAATGCAATTGCTGCCAATCGACCTGGCGTGGCTGAGACAACTTTCAGTCAGGCGATGGGAGTCACCCTGCTTGCCTACTTTTGGCGGCGAGCGTGAGGAACTGTTTTCGCTGCTCATGAGACAAAGCCTGTACGTTTCGCTGTACCAAGCCTGCGCGGAATCGTTGGCCAGTGAAAACGCCAGTCGAATCGCAGCGATGCAGGCCGCGGAGAAGAACATCGAAGAAACACTCGACGAACTGAACACGGCGTTCAAAACACGACGGCAAACCGCGATCACGGAAGAATTGTTGGACGTTGTTGTCGGTTTCGAAGCGTTGACGGATGGCCAGCAATGACCGGCACAAATTCATCCGAGCAATCAAGTCAGCAAAGCCAATCAAAGCCGCTCTGCTAGTCGATGAACGGGCGACGCTATTCACCTGCGACAAGATATTCCAACCACGCAAACGAACGCGGATGTGGGGTCATGCTGACACAACCAAGTGTGCGTCGAACACACGCAAGGTCCACCGACGCACAGGTTCACGGGCGTCAGAACCAAGCCACACGGATTTCTGTTGACGGTATGTCGTTTGCCAAACCTGGACTGAACCGATTGGTCCCGTTTCAGCTCACATCAGGAGTTCAGTCATGTCTTATGCAAAACAAATTTTTCGCGTTGGTCTTTTAGGCGTTTCAGTCGTCATCGCATCGATTGGTTCATCAGCAAACGCGGAGGAGGCATCGAAGGTTGATGGAAGCGGTCAAAAGGTTGTGGTGCATTTGTCCCACTTCACCGATGATTTGCATCGCTGTTTCATGGCGGTGAAGGTTGCCAACTTGATGCAGGACTATGACGCCGAAGTGACGTTGTTTGTGGATTTGGAAGGTGTCCGCATCGCCGAACGTAAACAGGAACTCAAATTCAATTGGGGACCTGACTCACCAACACTGGCAGAACTCTACGAGAAGTTTGCAGCCGGCGGTGGAAAAGTCTTGGTGTGCCCCCATTGTGCCAAGTCGGCTCACGTCACCGACCCTGGCCTCAAACGCAATGCCCAAATCGCCACGCTACCCATGCTCGGCAAGATGTTGATCGAAGCCGACAAAGTCATGGACTATTGATCCTGGTTCCATCAAACCATCTTGCCAAACAACTGCTTTCGACAACGCACTTCGCAGTTGACATTCCCTTGTTCGGTCAGGGCAATGCAACGCAAGGTCACGAAATGCAGCATTCATGCTGCATGCACGGGGGCGCGAACTCGAGTTTTGGTTCGATCGTTGAAATTTCAATGAAGGAAGTCGCTGCCATGGACTCAATCCTTCGTCGCAAGGTAGGTTATTCGAAAACACCCACCTGAGCCGGAGAAGGGCACCTTGAGTCACCACGAAAATCCATATTCAACTCCGCAATTCACAACGAGTGATCCTGCTGGGCCGCCCACCCAACATGAACCTCCCGGTGAGTTCAAACCTTTCAAAACCATTTGGCTTTCACCGCGAAGGACCGTTCGTCAAATCGTCTCGGTCGACCCCACGTTGCACGTGGTGCTGCTCGCATGTCTGTCAGGGATTGGCGAGACGCTGGACCGCGCCTCGATGCGTGACCTTGGCGATCGATTGCCATTACCTGCGATCATCGCCGTCGCCGTCATCCTCGGACCGATCGGTGGGTTGATTGGGGTTTGGATTGGCGCTTGGTTGGTTGCCATTACCGGCAAGTGGATGGGCGGCAAGGGGACCAGCGAAACGGTGCGAACCGCTTTGACCTGGGCATCGATCCCCAGCATCGTTGCGTCGATACTTTGGATTCCTCAACTGTTGCTCCTGAGAGAGGAATTGTTCACGAGCGAAACACCTCGCTTGGAATCGAATCCAGGATTGATCGTCCCCGTGCTTGCTCTGTCGCTGGTCGAGATTGTTTTGGCGATATGGTCGTTCGTGCTGATGTGCAACACCATCGCCGAAGTCCAGTCATTCGGATCCGCTTGGCGAGGATTCTTTAACCTGCTCCTCGCGGGAGCCGTTGTCTTCGTCCCAATCATGGCATTGGTATTCGCTGCGGTTGCACTCGGTTGATATTGAGCGAGTGCAATTGGCCGAGGTCGCATCACTTCTTTGCGACCAAGCTGACTCCGACGATGGCGATCGCCATTCCGGCAAAGTGCTTCCATGACGAAGGCTCGCCGAGAATCATGACAGCGAGCAACATCGTCAACACTGGCCCGACCGAACCGATCACGGTTGTTCGTGTCGCTCCAATCTTCAAGATGGCTTCGTTGATCATAAAACTCGGAATCACCGTGCACACGAACGCGAGCACCACCCCGTACACATAGACGATCGGTTGAACTTCAAAGAAGTCATCGATCGAATGCGTGGTCAGAAAGTGGACGGCGACGAAGAACGTCGAGCCGATCATCGCCAGACTGGTGAATTCGCGGCTTCCTATCTTTTGCATCACAGGTTTGGCGAATAACACGTACAGCGAATAACTAAGCGCGGCCAGAAACACCAAAAAGACTCCCCAACCGGTGTTAGCGTCGGGCGTGAACGCCTTCTCTTGTCCGTACATCAACCAAACGCCAGCGTAGGACAAACCAATCGCGACCAAGATTCTCGCGTTGACTTGTTCGCCGAGAAACATCCACGCGAGCGCAGCGACCATCGCCGGATAAGTGAACAACGTCAGCCTCTCAAGTTGTGCAGACACATACTCGAGCCCTGACAAATCCAAATAAGAGGCGAGGTAGTATCCGAGGAATCCGAGCAACAGGGAACGGATCACGATCGGCATGGGAAAAGCTGGCGTGTCCGAGCCAACGACCAGTGCCCGCCGACGCCGAAGCAACACCGCAAACACAACGACGTAGAACGGGAACGCCATCCCCATCCGAATGGCCAGCAACAATGTTGCGTCAGCTCCGGCCGCAAAGGCGAGCTTGATAAAGATCGACTTCAGGGCAAACAGGAACGTCCCCACGATCGCCAGCGTCAATCCCCAAGAAAACTGGACGGGGATTGGACCAGTCTCAGCGACAGATTCGACAGCGGTGGTTTCCGTGGTCACGGAACGACTCGATTCAATGGAGCGGGGCGGTGGAGATGACATCAGAGTCGCAATGCGAGAAAGATGTCGCAAGGCGTCACCCTGCTCCTGCGGTGACACCGGACTCACCCGATCGGTTCACCAGAATCTGTGCCAACTCATACGGCAGGTACCCGGTCTCCAAAACCGCGGCGGAAAATTGTCTTCTTGAGACACCGCCAACTACGAGGTCGTGCAGTTTTGAAGTGCCGTGCTCGCAAGATTAAAATCACCCTCCTGAACGCAGAGGTCGTGCAGTTTATCGAGGCCGCGTTTTGGCGGGTTTCAGCATTTGAGAACCTCTCCCGAAACTTCGTTTCGGGAGAGGTGCGCCGTGTGTAAATCTGCCGAAAAGCGGCATCAAAAGACTGCACGACCTCCTACGACGGAGGCTGCTCGCTGTCGTAGGGGACCTTCGCGTTGTGCAATTCTGCCAACGCATTGGCCGCCGCTCGTTGCTCGGCGTCCTTTTTGTTATTCCCCCAAGCGGGAGCAAAACGGCGATCGTCGACCATCGCTCCCATCAAGAACATCTTGCGATGGTCCGGCCCGGTTTCACGAATCAACTTGTAGACCGGAGTCGCTGACAATTCACGTTGAGCAAATTGCTGGAGGACCGATTTGTGATTCCCCGATCCTTGTGTGTCGACGGCCAAGGTGACCTCTTCGGCCAACCACTGTTTCAATCGATCACGAACGATCTCGGGCCCACCGTCGATGTACAACGCCGCGATGACGGCTTCGAATACATCGCTGACCAATGACTTGGGGTAACTCCGGTTGCGAGTCACACCTCGGCCGACGATCAAACATTGATCGAGCCCAAGCTTGCAGGCGACCTTGCCACACGAACGACGACTAACGACGGCCGATTTGATCTTTGTCAAATCGCCTTCGCTGTATTCTGGATATTCGTTGAACAACCATTCGCAAACGGTCAGCCCCAACACCGAATCACCCAAGAATTCCAATCGTTCGTTGCTGGCCAATCGATGCGACGCACCGGATGCATGCGTGAGAGCCGACCGCAACAGATCCAAGTCCTGAAATTCGTAACCCAGAATTTCTTGGCAACGCTGGATTTTTGCGACCGCGTCGGCGTAGGGCTCGTCGTCGGAAGCATCGACCAATCGAATCGCTTGCAAACCGTCATCCGGATTGGACGACGAAGTCTCCATATCGATCGAGTCCGCCTCGTTGGATGGCATCGCCGATGACGAGAGCGATTCTCGTGACGGATCACGAGAAGATTTCGGGGACTGGGCTGACACGCGCAGGGAGACCTCATGGATTGGGATGGGAAGAAACGACAGGAGTGTCAAATCTTCAGTCCCGCGCCGGTGACCGAAACAAAGGGCTGTCTCGGCCACCGGTGAGCGACTGGTGGGAGGAAATGGATCCATTGGAGCGATCACATCCCCTTCGCCAAACGGCAATTCTATCTAGAGAAAGGCCATTTTGGCAACGAGAATGCTCGGTTGCATCAAACTAAGTTTCGATTGAACGTCGCAAGTCCGCCGGGCTGGGTCCAGAAACCACCGACGCCAACATGTATAACGAAGTGCCCCACACCTTTTCGCGAAACGATCCCAGCCACAACCTCCGGAAGCAAATGATGACGCGAAGGAACACGATTAGCATGTTTGGGAACCGCCTCACGCAAACGATTCGCCAGCTTGGCTCACTCAGTCGCGTGGGAATCGCGTTGCTAGGGATTGGGTTCGCGGCACACGGTTTTCATGCCGAGGAAGTTCACGCCGAGGAGCGAGCTTCGGGCTCCGATGCTGCCTCGGAAACAGAATCCAATGCGGACCCAAACGCGGCATTGTTGGTCGCGGATTCAATCGCGAAGGACCTTCGTTACCTCACCAGCGAAGAACTGGCCGGCCGCAGTGCGGTGGGGCCAGAAATCCTGAAAGCAGCGGAATACATCGCGGATCGTTACCGCGAAATGGGTTTGGAAACCCGTTTGTATGGTGATTCGCCGATGCAGCCGGTTGAAATGGCAACGGGATCGCAACCAACTTCGGCGGAAGACAACGGGTTGCGATGGTGGACGCCGGGGAAGGAACCTGCGGAGATCCAGCTCGATGACCAATTCATGCCACTCGCGATCGGTTCCACCCAAGGAGATGTCGAGGCGGACATCGTGTGGGTGGGATACGGCATCCAGGCTCCGGACCTTGGGTACGACGACTACGCGGCCGTGAACGAATCCCAAAGCGTGAAAACCGCCGATGGCGAGGGCTCCGTGGAAGGCAAGATCGTGATGATGCTTCGCAAGGAACCTGGTTTTGCCGATCCCAAAAGCCCATTCGATGGCGTCAAGAACACGCGCCACGCCTTCTTCGACACCAAGATCTCCACCGCGATCGATCAAGGAGCCGTTGGGGTGCTGTTTGTCAACGATCCGGCGAGCATCGAACTTGGACTGAAGGCCGTCGACAACCAATACGCCGCCGAAGACAGACGTCTCAACGCCTTGTTGGCTCAGCGCAATGCCTTGCCCGCGGAGGCGACCAACCTGCGGTCATCGCTCACCGAGAAGATCGATCAAGTCCAAGAAATGCTTGGCAATCGAGAACGCGAACGGGCTCGGGCGAACTGGGGATTGCTCGGCGTTGCGGAAGCGGGCACTCGCCCCCGCAAAGGCGACGAGAAAATCACGGACCCACAAACCGGCAAGTCGACCAGACGCCCCGCCATCCCGGTCGCATCCATTTCTCGAGAAGCCGCCGATCGGCTGCTAAAGCAAATGGCATCGATCTCTGCCGCTGACGATGGCGAGGATTCCAACTCGGATGGCGAGGACTCACGAACCCTCTTTGCGAAAGGCCTCGCCGCGGTCGAAGCCGCCATCGACTCAGACTACAAACCACGGGCGATTGATTCGCCTGGACTGCGTGGTCGGCTGAAGGTTGGACTGACCAACGCGACCGCGACCAGCCCCAACGTGATTGGTGTGCTGGAAGGCAAAGGCAAACTAGCCGACGAAACCGTCGTCATCGGAGCCCATTACGATCACGTTGGAATGGGTGGCATTGGCTCGCTCGCACCGGGAACGATCGAGATTCACAACGGAGCCGATGACAACGCATCGGGAACGGCCACCATGTTGGCCGTTGCGAACCGAGTCGTCAGCGAATTGTCAGATCAATCCGATCATCGCCGCATCGTTTTCATTGCCTTCACGGGTGAAGAACGCGGACTGCTGGGCAGCAAATACTACTGCTCGCAGCCGAGATTTCCGATGTCGAAAACCGTCACGATGCTGAACATGGATATGGTCGGCCGGCTTCGCGACAACGAGCTGACGGTTTACGGGACCGGCACCTCGGACGGGTTCGAATCGTTGATCCAGGGCTTGAACTCGGACATGGAGCAAACTTCGCGGCCATTCAAACTCAACCTCGTCTCAACCGGGTATGGCCCCAGCGATCACGCGTCTTTTTACGAAGCTGGAGTGCCGGTTTTGTTCTTCTTCACCGGCCTTCACAGTGACTATCACCGTCCAAGTGATGATTTTGAGAAACTAAACCTGGATGGGATGACCCGCATAACCGATATCGTTTCTCAGGCCGCCAATCGTGTCGCCACGATGGAGCAGCGACCTTCGTACACGCAGACCAACAAAGACTTTCAGATCCGACGTCAACTGTCTGTGGTTTTGGGAATCCGATTGGACCCTGACACCAACTCGGTTGCCGCGGTGATGGATCCAAGTGCTGCGAAGCAAGGTGGCATCCAAGTGGGCGATCAATTGATCAAGGCCGGAGACAGAACGATCCGATCCACCAACGATTTGCGGGAAGAACTTCGACCGAAGTCACCCGGAGACTCACTGCGATTGACCATCCAGCGAGACGGAAATGAGATGGATTTGGACGTTCGACTCCGGGCGAGATAAAACGCCAAGAAAAATGCCAATCTGCAGTTGAAACCGCCACGATCCGTCTTGAAGCGGTTTGGGCGGATTGACACAATGACCGGCAGCAACGCTTGTCTTCGGTGAGGAAACCGGAGCTTTTCAAGCGGGCATGAATCAGACAATCGCATTCACCACGCAAGGAGTAGCGGACGTGCGAACCATCGTTCTTTCGGCCATCGCCATGGCCATGACCACCGTCAGTGTATTGGCACCGGCACAAGCTTCGGCCCAAGACGCAGCGCATCGCATCGCCGTCGTCGATGTCGCCTACATCTTCAAAAACAATGAAGGTATCAAGCGGCAAGTGAAGGCTGTCGAAGACAACCTGAAGGCCTTTGACACCGAACTGACCGCCAAGCGAGACGAGCTGAAGGCTGCTGCTGAAAAGCTGAAGACCTACCAGCCAAATTCTCCTGAGTACACCGCTCAGGAAGAACGCGTCGCTTCCATGGAATCCAAACTCCGTTTGGACATGGCTCGCAAACGCAAAGAGCTCGCTGACCGCGAAGCCAAGATCTACTACGACAACTACCAACTCATCTCAGCTGGAGTTCAACTCATCGCCGAGCACAACAAAATCAACTTGGTTTTGCGTTACAACAGCGAAGACATGGAACTTGAAAAAGGTGAGTCCGTCATTCGTGGCGTGATGCGAAACATCGTGTATCACGACGCAAAACTCGACATGACCGGTGCCGTGATGGGCTACCTTGACAGGAAATTGGTCGCTACGAATCCTGCCGGAACACCAAACCGTCAGTAATTCAGCTTCACCGCTGAAGCATTTAAACGGTGGTTCGAACTTGCTTCGAACCACCAGTTGAGCGTCGCGAAGGATTCGCGACGACGTCCAAGAACAAAAATGGGGTCTGTCAGCATTTCGATGCCGATGGATAGGCTTCGCTCGCGTGCAAGGAGGCTCGCAGCGTGATGGGGATTCGCAACGAACATACGATCGCGTCGTGCTGCGAAATCAGCGGACGTGGCTACTGGAGCGGCAAAGACGTTCGCGTCACATGTTGCCCCGCGCCCGCAGGAACCGGCATCGTGCTCGTCCGAGCTGATCTACCCGGCCAACCTGAATGCCCCGCCACCACCCAATACGCCACTGGCATCTCGTTCCGAACGAATCTCGCCAACGGCCCGGCCACCTTCGAAATGGTCGAGCATCTGATGGCAGCCTTGGCTGGACTCGAAATCGACAATTGTCGGGTCGAGATCACCGCCGAAGAACTGCCCGGACTGGACGGAAGCTCGCTGGCCTATGTCGACGCGTTGCAAGAAGCCGGATTGGTCATTCAAGCCGCCACATCGCAACCGTTGATCATTCGCGAATCGTTCCGGATCGAACACAGCGGTGGATACGTCGACGTTTCCCCCAGCACCAGCAACGAATCGACGTTCGAATACAGCCTGGACTACGGTCCCGACAGCACCATCCGAGAACAAAAGTTCCGATGCGTGCAAACACCGCTCACGTTTGCTCGGCAAGTCGCTTCGGCTCGCACCTTTGTGACCGCCGAACAAGCCAAACAACTTCGCGACTCGGGCGTTGCATCGCACGTCACGCACCAAGAACTTTTGGTGATCGGCGACGACGGCCCGGTCGACAATGAATACCGCTTCCGAAACGAGTGTGCTCGCCACAAGACACTCGATTTGATTGGTGATCTTTCGCTCGCGGGCGTCGGTTTGATAGGACAGTTCTCATCCGTTCGCGGCGGGCATCAGCTCAACGGCAAGGTCGCCATTCGACTCGCACAACTGGCTCACCAGCAACGACTGACGCACACCTCGATTCCATTCGATGGTCAGCGGAGAAACCGAGCAGCATGATCAATCGCTTCGGAACGACGACTCGAAACCATTACGCATCTCAACCTAAGAATAACGCACCAAGGATCCAACTATGAGTGCTAGTATCGCTCAAACCGCCGTGGTCGATCCTCGTGCGCAGATTGGCGAAGGCGTCCAAATCGGACACTTCTGCGTCATTGGCCCCAATGTCAAATTGGGCGACCGCACGCGTGTGGGAGATCACGTCACGCTCGATGGAGTCACATCGATCGGATGCGACAACCAAATCTTCCCGCACGTTTCGATCGGAACCAATCCACAAGACGTCAGCTATCGCAACACGCCCACGCGAGTTGAGATTGGCGACGGAAACGTGTTCCGTGAGCAAGTCACGATCAATCGTGCCAGCGAAAAAGAAGACGGCGTCACACGAGTTGGAGACCACAACTATCTGATGACCGGCACCCACATCGCTCACGATTGCAACATCGGTTCGCGAATCGTGCTGGCCAACAACTGCATGATCGGTGGTCACGCTCACATCGCTGACGATGTCACCATCGCCGGTGGAGCAGGCGTTCATCAATTCGTGTCGATCGGAACACTCAGCTTTGTCGGGGCGATGACTCGCATCCTGCAAGACGTGCCTCCATTTGTGATTGTCGATGGTGCCGATGCTCGTCCTCGCTGCATCAACACGGTGGGACTGAAACGCCACGATTACACCGACGACGACATTGCAGTGTTGACGCAGGCGTTTCGTTTGCTGTATCGGAAACGTATCGGCGTGGAACCCGCTCGCGATCAATTGTTCGCGACTGGTCCGATCCGCCCCGTGTTGCGGCACCTGTTTGATTGTTTAGACAACAGTTGCCTTGGTCGTGCCGGCCGAGGCCGAGATAGAAGAAAGAAAGCAGCATGAACCGGGAATTGCGAGTCGCCGTCATTGGTGCAGGTCACTTAGGCCGAATCCACGCGAAATTGATTTCACAAGTCGATGGTGCTCGCCTCGTCGCGGTTTGCGACCCGGTGCAAGCCGCGTGTCAGGCGGTCGCCGACACGCACGGCGTTGCAGCTCACTCTGATTACCGCGATGTCATTGAAGACATCGATGCCGCCATCATCGCGGCTCCCACCGATTATCACGCGGACATCGCGTCGACGTTGATCAAAGCCGGCAAGCACTTGATGGTTGAAAAGCCATTGGCCGCCGAATCCGACGACGCTCGCCGGTTGGCATTGATGGCATCGACACGCAATGTCGTGCTTCAGGTTGGCCACGTTGAACGATTCAATCCAGCCTTCACGGCGCTGGAAGAGTTTGGCGTCGATGTGAAGTACGTCGAAGCCACTCGAGCATCTCGCTTCCCCGGACGTTGCTTGGATGTTGGTGTGGTTATGGACTTGATGATCCATGACCTCGATCTGGTACTGTCACTGACACAGTCCGCCGTTCGATCCATTTCAGCCAGCGGCATCTCAGTCGTCAGCGATCACGAAGACATCGCTGAAGCACGCATCGAATTCGAATGCGGAATGGTTGCCAACTTGAAGGCATCGCGCGTCAGCCCATTGCCCGCTCGTGACATGACACTGTTCAGTCCAGCAGGATTTGCACAGATCGATTTCGGCAAACCTTCGCTCGCCACCGTGCGTGCTAGCGAGACACTGTCAACTCGCCAGTTCGACTTGAACGAACAAACCGACACCCCACTCAGTTACGCCGACACATTGTTTGGCGAACACTTGCAGTGCGAAGTCAACGAACTGCAACCACGAAACGCGATCCTCGACGAGCTGCATGATTTCGTCATCAGCGTTGAAAGCGGATCGTCGCCAATCGTCGATGGTTCCGCCGGAGCTCGAGCGGTTCGTGTTGCCGGTTCGATCTTGGATGCGATCGACGAACGAGCATGGTACTCGTACGCCGGAGCTGATGAACGTGGACCGCTCGCGATTCCACGACGCCGCGTTGGCCAGCCAACCAAACGCGAGTCTGCCGGAACGCCAGCTCGCCGCGCTGCCTGATCCCACTGACGCTGTTCAGCCACGGGTCGCAAAAGTCTCTGCTTATTGATCTATGTTCCGCATGAATTTTGCGGAGCCGAGCGGTCTGGACTTCTAAATTGCCTAGGGTGCCAGGTGCGGCATCCTGACGCGGTGGTGTTCCCGATTTGAGCACAGTCGCGTAAAAACGCTCAAAATCCGCAAGCAAACTGCCCGAAAAGTCGTTTTAACCGTTTTTTACGGTGCATTTGCTATGGTTGACGCAAGCTGCGTGACACCTAAACTCTGCCCAAATTGCCTCCGCGCGTGTTTGAGGCATTTCCACCTAGCCTAGGAGAGTTTAGATGATTCGATCGATCATGGTCGTCGCCCTGTTCGCTGTTTCCAGCGTTGCTGTTGCTCCACAAGCCGAAGCTGGCTTGTTCGGTTGCTTCAAGAAGAAAAGCTGCTGCGAACCAGCCCCAGTTTGCTGCGAAGCACCAGAACCTGTTTGCTGCGAGCCAGCTCCAGAACCAGTTTGCTGCGAACCAGCACCTGCACCAGTCGTTTGCTGCGAACCAGCTCCAGCTCCAGCACCTTGCTGCGAACCTGCTCCAGCTCCAGTTTGCTGCGAACCAGCACCTGTTTGCTGCGACCCATGTGCAAAGCCAAAGTGTGGCTTGTTCGCAAAGATCAAGGCTCGTTTCGCAGCCAAAAAGTGCTGCCCAGATCCTTGCTGCAACTGAATCAACGGAATTCGTTCGTTTCCGCGATGAATTGGAAGCGACGTTTTACCGACACAAGAGCGAGTGCTGTTCACGAACAGTGCTCGTTTTTTTATGCGCACTCGGCACCCAGTGTCGCAACTGCGGGCAGGAATCAACCCAAGGCATCAGAACTGGATCGTCGCCACTGTTGCTCCAGCCCTCAGTCTGCAAAATCGTAGGGTGTACGAGCACCGATCATTCAATTGGATTGCCGCCGCTCTCTTCCTTTTTCACCACAACGAACTGTCACGATGGTATCAGCCAATATTCTCGCCCTTGACGTCGACCAACTGAACCGTGATTGGCAGTGGATGCTCTCGGCACTGCAAAGCGTGTTGCAACGCGGCGGCGATGAAAAGCTGGCCGAACTGCTTCCCGTCCCCGGATGCAAACTTGATCCCGCAAAGGCACCTGCCGATTCGGTTCAGCTCACTCAGGCGTACTCGATCGCGTTCCAATTGCTGAGCATGGCCGAACAAAGTTCCGCCGCACAGTTTCGCGATCGAATTGAATCTGAATCAGGCATGGCCGACCTGCCAGCGTTGTGGGGCGAAAGCTTGCAGCAATTGATCGATCGTGGTTGGACCGCTGACATGATCGCCGCGGAGCTGCCGTCGATGCGTGTCGAGCTGGTTTTGACCGCTCACCCAACCGAAGCGAAACGGGCAACGGTTTTGGCTCACCACCGCCGCCTGTTCCGTCGTTTCCAATTGCGTCACCAAACCGATCTTCCACCATGGCGACGATCTGAAAACGAGGAAGCGATCGAATCCGTCCTCAGCATCCTGTGGCGAACGGGCGAGATTTACCTCGACAAGCCGGATTTGCAATCCGAACGCCGCAACGTGATGGATTACCTGACGGTCGTCTTCCCGAAGGCACTGCAACCGCTCGACCAACGACTGCGTCAGGCTTGGCGAGAAGTTGGCTTGAGCGAAAAAGCGATCGCCGACCCATTGGCGTTGCCGCGACTGACATTTGGAACCTGGGTGGGCGGCGACCGTGACGGCCATCCGCTGGTCACTCCCGAGGTGACCGAAGAGACGCTGATGCAACTGCGTCGTGGTGCGGTGGAACTGATGCGAGAGGAGCTGATCCAGCTCGCTCGATTGACCAGCGTGTCAGCCTATTGGTTGCCACCAACCAGCGATTTCTTGACCCGCATCGCCGAACGAGCTCAGGCGATGGGACTGGCCGGCGCTGCCGCGATCGCTCGCAATCCGAACGAGCCGTGGCGTCAGTTCATCAACCTGATGCTGGCGAGTTTGCCGTCGGAAAAAACCATGAACAGTGGCAAGGAGCAACACACCTACCAACGCTCGCGAGAATTGCTCGCCGACCTTCGCTGTTTGCACGAGAGCCTAGTCGCGGTCGACTTGGGCGATGTCGCCACCAGCGCGGTTGCACCGACGATGCGAATCGCTCAAACGTTTGGATTCCATTTGGCGGTGCTGGACATTCGCCAAAACAGTGCCAAACACGACACCGCGATTGAACAACTGCTACGGGCCGCTGGCATGGCCGATTGGAAATTCGCCAGCTGGGACGAAGACAAACGGATGAAGTTCCTCAACGAGGAACTCGCCAATTCGCGACCACTGACCCACCCAGACTCCTCCGCCGGCGAAGAAGCCGACGCGGTCCTTGGTGCATTACGTGTGGTGACTCAGTACCGATCCAAACACGGTGCCGATGGATTGGGTGCTTTGATCGTCAGCATGACTCGCAAGACCTCCGATCTGTTGGCCGTTTACCTGCTCGCTCGCGAAGTCGGTCTGCTGCAACGAACTGAGTCCGGAGCCGTTTGCCCATTGCCGGTTGTTCCGTTGTTCGAAACGATCGACGATCTCGAACGCTCACCAGAAATCTACGATGGGTTCCTTCAACATCCGATCACCCGAAACAGCTTGACCGCCATCGCACAGCGTGAAGGAGCCACCGCGCCGGTTGGACAAGTCATGATCGGCTACAGCGACAGCAACAAGGATGGCGGCATTTTGGCCAGCCTCGTTGGATTGCGACACGCTCAACGAAAGCTGACCCAAGTGGCTCGTTCACACGGTGTTCGGGCACGGTTCTTCCACGGTCGTGGCGGCACGATCAGCCGCGGTGCCGGTCCAACACATCGCTTTATCAAGAGCCTGCCCGATCACACGATCGCCGGCGACATGCGATTGACGGAGCAAGGCGAAACAATCGCGCAGAAGTACGCTCACGAACCCACGGCCATCTACAACTTGGAATTGTTCTTAGCGGGAGTCACTCGAAAATCGCTGGCCGATTCACGTTCGGAAGAACCCGATCACCCACTCGAACCAACCTTGGTGAAGCTCGCCGCATGGGCTCGGACAACCTATCACGAGCTGTTGCACAGCGAAGGATTCGTCGAGTTCTTTCGCGAAGCCACACCGATTGATGCGATCGAACAAAGTCGTATCGGCTCGCGTCCGGCGCGTCGCACGGGTCAGCAAACACTGGATGACTTGCGGGCGATCCCGTGGGTGTTCAGTTGGGGCCAAGCGCGTTGCTATCTATCCGGATGGTATGGCGTCGGAACGGCACTCAAGAAACTGCAAACGGAATGCCCCGATGAGTTCGACGCGGTGAAAGAAGCACTGCGAGATTGGGCCCCGCTTCACTACTTGATCAGCAACGTTGCCACCAGTGTCACGGCGGTCGACATCGAAGTCATGAAGCAGTACGCGGCCTTGGTCGAAAACCCAGCGTTGCGTGAACGCTTCGTCACCGACATCGAAACCCAGTGGAAGCTGGCTTGCGAAATGGTCGAAGCCGTTTACGGCGGCCCCATGGAATCGCAACGCCCCAACGTTCAGCGAATGATTGCACTTCGAAGCGAAGGGCTGCGTCTGCTGCACCGTCAACAAATTTCGTTGCTGCAACGCTGGCGCAGCTACAACAAAATGGGCGAGCACACTCAAGCGGATGCGTTGCTGCCGGCTCTATTGCTAAGCGTCAACGCGATTGCGTCAGGGCTTGGGACGACTGGCTAAGGCGGGCGCCAACAGTGCGGCCATCCAAAGGACAGTCAGCGTGGTTGGAAAGGATTCGATGATCGTGTCTTCGACCAGTCCTGAAACCAGGACATAGGTCAGCACGGTTCGAATCCATTCATAGGAAGATGTCGCTCCGAATACGAGCGACCATCCGAGCATCAACACCATCACCAAGCAGGCAACAACGCCGGCCGAAAAAGTGACATGCAACAACAAGTTGTGAGTCCCGGTCGCTTCACGGCTCATCACGCTGGCGGCACTGTCCATTCCGTAACCGGTCAGCGGTCGCTTGACGATGAAGCTGATTGCTTCTTCCCAAATCGTTGTTCGACCGGTCAGCGATGTGAGCTCTTCAACATCGCCACTCTTGGTGACCGCGCTGACCGCGGATTCAGAAAACGGCCCCTCACCGGTGACCAATGAGATCGCAAGCACAAGCGTCGCGGCCGAAGCGATTCCGATGATTCCAAGTGCCAATCCACCTCGCCCATAAAGCCGGTCGATCAGCAGAATACCTCCGGCGGCCATCCCCGCGAGCATGGCAGTCCGGCTGAGCGTCGCGACAACGGTCGCTGCAGCCAGAATCATGATCGCGATCAGCACCAATCGCTGCCACGGACCGCGGACTCCAATCGAGATCAATGTATCGGTGCGTCCCAGGTACATCGCCACACCGACCAGCACGATTGCGATCGCTGTCTTTGCGATGTTGTTGGGGTGACCGGTGCCTCCCATCCGGCGCACCGTTTCGGTCGCACTGATGTATTCCTCGAACGTGCCCATCTCAGGAACGAGAACAAACAGCCCCCACGTCACCAACATGTACATCGATGTTCCCGCCACGATCGCCGCCAATAATTTTCGCGGCCCGAGCGTCGCCAATGCCATCGCAGTGAACAACAAATAGCCGACAAAGATCATCGCCGATGCGCGACTGATCATCGCGTTGCTTTCGATGGCGAATAGACTGGTGGCGCAGAACAGCCCCGCCAAAGCGAGCAACCCAATTCCGGGAAGGCTGCCGAGCAATTGACGCGTTCGCGGACTGAGCAGCACCGCGATTCCTCCCAACCCAGTCGCCGCCGCCGCGAGGGTAAGCTTCGCAAGCGTCAGCACGTTCAGACTGCTGGTTGCGCGATCGAATTCCGCGCTGGTTTTGGGTTCGATCGGATTGATGAACATCGCCAGCATCACGAGCACGAAAACAATCGTGGTGACCAAGCCTCCTCCGCCGGTCGCGGCTTTGGGACCGCCGGACAATGGAGGTTCCGATTCGTCGATCCGCTCGCGATCGCCGTTTGGATCGTTGCCGTCCAAAAATGCGTCTGCTTCCGTCGCATCGCGGGAAACGACGACCGCGTCGGGCCCCGAAGAATCGGTGCTCGAAAACGTTGGCTGAGGAGGCGAAGAGGACATCAGGCCCACTATAGACGTGGCATGTACCAATCAACCTGATTTTCTTGGTAGACGCGAAATTTCACGCCGTGCGACCACAGGTCAAAGTACGGCTGAAACGGTTCTTCCACGTCCACATGATCGCGATACAGCGGCCACATCAAGTGATCACGGACTCCCGCGTCACAGCTGACAAAGTAGTACGGGGCACGGAGCGTTTCCGCAAACGGATCCGGGATCGCGATGTCGGTGACCAACTTCTCGACAACGTCCTGGAACGCTTTCAGCAGATTGGTCTTCTCATGGTCCTGCTTCGGATGTTTCGGCGGGATGCCTTCCAGCACCCGATGTTTGGTGATGCCGCGCAAGCGCTCAGCCGCTTCTGGATGACCAACCTTCTCCGCCAACCCGGTCACTCGTTCAACCCAATCCACCGCTTTGGATTCCACCACCGTTGGATCGATTGGCTTGGGCGAACGAACCAGGAAAAAGGCATCTCGGCCGCCCTGAGGCCTCCGGTCATCTCCGGCGACTTCAAACAAATGGCTCAGCCGCTCGCGCAACTCATCGCCGCATTCGAGCTGGTCAAACACACCATCCAAACCGTTTCCATCGGGACGAAACGATTGGAAGAAGCCGACGAACTTGTCGTTCTCAAACACGGTGTCGTCCATGATCCCGACCGCTTCGCCCATCCGCCGAAGCAATGCCTCGAGGCCGGGGTGATCGGGAGGAACTGCCGGAACGGAAGGCGGTTGCATGGACATGTTTGCAATTGAGAGAGACGTGCTCGATCGACAGACAGAGCCACGAAATCGAAAGAAGCGGGCGGAACGCCGAAGAACTTGCCAGCAATCCCCGCAGATCTCAACCCGCGAAAGGCGAAAAGCAGGCAACCCGGCTCGCAAATTTGACGATTCACCGGACGGAGCGATCCAAATTCGCAGACTCCACAGACGCAGGTCGAGCGGCAGTTCGCCAGCGAGAATTTCGCATTTGCATGGCCGATTCTTCACGGAGACTCGAGCAGGCTTGCCTATCTTGACACCCCAGGGCAACTTTCCGCCCATTTAGACACCCTTTAGCGGTGCCTGAACGTGCATTAACGCGAAATTTGCAAAACACTGGTGCGGATACTTGCACGCATTTGCTGCAGTCCTAGAATCCCGCCCAGCCTGTCCGGTCAACGCGATCGGCACAGTTTGGCTATCCCCCCTGGGTGGGTAGCGAACTGAGTCGGACGTTTTCCTTTCGGGCCAAGGTCATTTCCATCGTCGATCAGGAAGTTATCGACTGGAGCCGACTTTCAGCGTTTACGCGGACTCGCTGTTGCCTTCGAGAGGAACTCGAAAACGGTTTGGCGTGCTTCGCAGCACAAGCGTTTCGGCGGTACCACTCATCGAACTTTTCTTGAGCTAGGACGTGGTTTGCGGATGATCTGCAGCCCTCAGGATTCTGAGGCGGTCAGTCAATCGGTCGCCCAGCTCGAATGCCGGCATGTTGCCGCAACCGTCGACGCTTCACACGTTGTATGAGGAAGCTTGGAATGCTGTCACTGTTCTTGGGTCTTACTATCGCAATGGCGCCCAGCGGCTCCGTTACGCCCAACACCCACCAAGCGTCGACTCAGACGCCCGATCAGAACTACACACTCGCCTACAAAAAATCGGTGGAGGAAGACAAGCCTCTGATGGTCGTGGTCGGTGCGCCGTGGTGCCCCGCTTGCGAAACGTTGAAGAAAACAACCATCGCGAATATGCAGAACAGCGGAGAACTCGACGGAGTCAGTGTTGCCCTGGTCGACCGCGACGCGGAACCAGAACTGGCCAAGACGTTGATGGAAAACGAGAAGATGATTCCGCAAATCATCCTCTACAGCAAAACCGAAGACGGGCGTTGGAGCCGACGCAAATTGACCGGCTACCAACCCGTTCAACCAGTCCGCTCGTTGATCAAACGAGTCACCGCCACCTTGGGTCGCGGTTAATCAGGACACCGTTTCGGATAAGCCAGCAAGGCAAATTCCAAACGATGAAGTGAATCATCGAAAAAGGCACGTGCGAGAATTTCCCGCACGTGCCTTTTTTCGTTTTGGAATTGTCCAAAGGATCCTGACCGCTCGATGATCGCCGAGCAGTGCTGAACCGAGACGGCCAATCAGTCTTCTGATTTCCGGTTGAAGAAGCCCTTCTTGGGATCTCGCCGACTGATGCCGGCACGATCCATCAGCGAGCTCTTCATGACCTCTTCGATGTAGTCGTCATCCGCAGGCGGCGGGCCGTAGGCGCCCAACAACTGCGGTTCATACTCCAGCGTGTAGTGGTGTTTGGCAATCGAGATTTTGCATTTGGGATCGGCACGTTTCCGCATGATCCCACGACCGTCGACCTTGGTTCCGTTGCGACTGTTCAAATCACGAATGAACCAATAGCCCTGTTCCAGGGTCATTCGGCAATGTTGACTGGACACGTTCGAGAAGTCCAAGCAGATATCACAGTGTCGCCGCCGACCGATCAAGAGTTTGTCTTTGATCAGTGGAATCGGATCGCCGCCGCCCAAAGGCGTCAGTTGTCCGAATGCGCCAGCGAATCGAGGGGCGTCTTCAGCACTCATAGTGGCGTTGAGTTTCAAAGATGGGGATGATGGCTAGAAACGCTCCATTGTATTCTCGGGATGAGCGTCAGGCCAGACTTCGCACCCCCCGCCGGGGATCGTTCGAAGACAATCTGTGGCCATTTCTACCCATTTTGACGCTTGTTCCGATCAGAAGGATCGCGGAAATCTGTCGAAAGAGTCCCAATTGTCGGCGTCACGGTCATCGCTGGCTCGCGGCGTCCATCTTTCCACGGCCGCCATCTTTCCACCGCCGCGTTGCCGGTTGGTTTCAATCGTTGCCGCGGTACAATTCGCCGATGCAATCCTCCACCGACCACTCCGCTGGTTCTGATCCCGTCTCGGCCACCACTCCCGATCAATCTCGGTTGGCCTGGCAAGCCGAAGGTGCGCGATTCAACGCGTTCGGAAAGGCTCTGCGCCGACGTCATGGCGGGCGAATTCAGCGGGTCAGCATCGACGCCGGGTTCACTTGCCCCAACGTCGACGGCGCGGTCACGACGGGAGGGTGCAATTTCTGCGACAACCGATCCTTCAGCCCATCGCGACGCATTCGATTACAGCGAGTCGCGGATCAATTGACCGAACAAATTGGGCGAGTTCAAAAGCGATACAGCGATGTCCGCGGTTACATCGCGTATTTCCAACCAGCCACCAACACCTACGCCCCTATCGATCAATTGCGAGAGATCTTTGATCTCGCGTTGAACTCGGACGATCGAATCGTGGGACTGGCTGTCGGCACGCGTCCCGATTGTGTTCCCGATAGCGTTCTCGATCTCTTGCAAGAACTCGCGGTTGACCACGACGTGTCGCTCGAATTTGGTATGCAAACCGTTCACGATGAGTCTTTGGTTTGGATGAATCGAGCCCACACCCACGCGGACATGATCAACGCGATTGATCGAGCACGCGATCGCGGCTTCGAATGCTGCTCGCACATCATCTTGGGCGTTCCTCGCGAAGACCACGCGATGATGATGGAATCGGCCGTTGAGATCGGTCGCTTAGGTTTCGATGCGATCAAGCTTCACAACCTGTACAGCGTTCGCGGCACACCGCTCGGCGAAGAGGTCTTGGCCGGCAAAGTCGAAATGATGCGGCGAGAAGACTACGTCCGAACCGTGGTCGACTTCTTGGAACTCGTTCCACCGGAAGTGATCGTGGAACGAGTCAGCGGAGACGCACCTCCGAATTATCTGATCGAACCGAAATGGTGCGCGGACAAGCAAAACATCCGCCGAGAAATCGAAGCGGAATTCGAACGTCGCGATTCACGGCAGGGCGACCGCTATGTGCCGCCCGAGGTGAAACCAAGCGATCGACCTAGGCCCGCCGACGCCACACCGGAATCGATTCGCAATCGAATCGACACGAGAGGCCGATTGCCGGTGCTGAAGATGCAGTGACGTAGCGAGTGCCTCGAAAACCAATTGCCGTTAGGCGGCAACTTGCGTTTCGGCGGGATGGTTTTGAATCCAATGAGCAACCAGTTGCTCGCACTGCCCAACCCAACTCTTCACCCGGCGCAAACTCGGAACGCCCCGGTGTCCGACCAATCGCTGGCCACGACTGCTCAGTGAGAATCGCTCCAAGTCGCGATGCAACACAGCCGCCGATTCGCGAGCCAATGATGCGACGCTGCGGCGATGAATCGCGACCAAAATCAACGCATCACGAGGCATCATGCCGTCGATGGCAACCGCCAAACGAACCGCAGCCCGAAGTCGCTTGATCGAACGAAGGGCTCGTCCAGGCGATTTGTACTGACGCGAAATTTGTTCTGGATTGCAGCAAGCCAAATCGCCCGCGGTCACGACACCGACTTTCGCCAACAATCGAACTCGTTTCTCATTGCAGATCTGCGAGTGTTCGATCCGCATCGCAAAAATGCGTTCGCGGTGACTGCTTCGCACTCGAGACGGCCGGTTGGAGGTCGCCTTTTTGGGAACGGGCTGAGCCTGGATCGTGCCGGACGCCAGTCGGGTTTCGACAGCGTTGGCCATCGCGACGGATGGTGAAGCGGCGGTGGATTGAACAGCAGAGGCAAGCTCATCGGCAGCCGGCGGAAGCTGCAGTCTCAGCACGACATCGCGGGACGAATCGCCGCCATGAGTCAAAGGAGTCGGCGAGATGGGAGACCGACGACGCAGAGGAAAGCGTTTTAAAAACTCGAACATAAGAGAAGACTCCTGGGAGGAAGCGATTCGAGAGGATTTTCGATACCAGAGCCTCAGGATCATTTGCCACCCCAGTTGCACGCCGCGGACAAACACGATCCGCGGTCGTGGCGTGAGAGAACCGTCGGATTGGATTCCGTCGGTCCCGCTTTTTCGTGTGTCTGCCAACAGTTTTGCACGTGTCAGCCCGGTGAGATGGGCGTTGACTTCAATTTGATTGGGTTGAGGAAATGTTCAAAGATTGCTCAAGAAACTTCGCAGGCAGGCCGATTATCTTCCCAGACGATCTAATTTCCGCGACCCTCAAGGTCATTCTTCGCCTGACGAAGCCTTCCCACCATGACACGCCCCACCCAACAAAAACTGAGCGGAACCCTGCTTCTCACCTGTGTTGTGGCAGCCCTATCCGTCGTCGCGGCTGGATGTGCTCCGCTGCAGCTCAGCGCACTGAAGATGCCCAGCATGAAACCACCCAAACTCAGCGAAATGAGTGGGTTGGCGCCCGGTGGAAGTGATCCCGAATCGCGTTTCGACACGGTCGGTTCCGGAGCGATGATGACGACCGGAACATTCAACGAAGAGGTCTATCACAAAGTTCGCGAAGCCAAAGCGAACTCCTCGATCGTGTTGCAGATTGTCGGCGACCAAACGCCCGTTCGCGTGCTTCCGTTGCCACCGGCTTCGGGTGCGAACCCGCAGGGCCCATCCGTTTTCGTCAGCACGCTGCTCAAGCAAACTGGTGTCGACAAGCGTTTCGGACGCATGGAAGCGGTGCTCTATCGTCATTCAACCGATTCAGTCGAAGGCCATCGCATGGAAGTCCAATTTGCTGAACGCGGTGCCGGGGACGTTCGCCCCGAATCCGACTACGCACTGCGTGCTGGTGACCGCTTGGTCGTCCGTGAGAGCCAAAGTGGCGGATTGTCGTCATTGGTCGACATAGCGTTGCAGCGTTGATTTTGCCGGCGAATTTCAGCGTTTTATGAACAAATCATGCTGGAAATCACGACAAACCCCACGACGAAGAGTGAACCAATCGGGTAGAATGAACGTCTGATGAAGAAGCAAGGGGGCGACTTGGAATCGACCGGATGTCAAGAAGCGTATGCCTGCGTGTCGTGGTTGATCAGTTGGCCACGTAAAAAGCTGATCAAAAACTTTTAGTTGCAGAAGAAAACTTTGCACTGGCCGCCTAATTACAGGTAGCCCGGACTGATGGGGATCGCCGATGTCGCCTGAATGTCCGTCACAATGTCGGATCGTGACCCGTCTTACTCAAGACGCGGGTCGCTAAACAAGATTTGAGTTAGCGGATTCGGGAGCCTGTCAGGTAGCGCCCGATGAAGCGAAAAGGAATCTTCGAGATTCTGCAAATAGCTTGACTACACATGTAGACGGTATCGTGGATGCATCGCGGGACGGGAGTTCAATCCTCCCCGCCTCCACTTCAAAGCCTGGTTTTTGAATCGCAAGATTCGACAACCAGGCTTTTTTTGTGCGCTAACGGATAGGCCTCCGCGGAAAAGCCCGGCGGACGCATGACTCATCCAAACCGGCGGGCCAATCTTCGCAGCATCGTGTTTGCTTCGCACAGATTCAACCGCTGCAACGCTTCGATTGCTGATACTCGCATCGCCGCATCGTGAATGCTCGTTGCGGAGTCCGATCTGCAACGGACATTCCCCTCCCATCAGTGAGCTCGGCTCACTTCATTGAAGCAAAGAAACAAGAAGCAACGAATCATGGATCTACAACTCAACAACAAGACCGCACTTGTCACCGCATCCTCAGGCGGCATCGGGATGGCAATCGCAAAGAAAATCGCGGCGGAAGGAGCCACGACGATCATCAACGCTCGCAGCACTTCGAGCGTTCAAAAAGCAATCGATGAGATACAGAAAGAACTGCCGGAAGCGAAGCTGGTTGGACTGGTCGCCGACAACGGCACCACGGAAGGCATCGCGAAAACGATCGATGAACATCCCAACGTGGATATCCTCGTCAACAATCTCGGTATCTTTGAGCCGGTTGATTTCTTCGACCTGACCGACGACCAATGGAACGAGATCTTTGATATCAACGTGATGAGCGGTGTGCGATTGGCACGTCACTATCTGAAACGCATGCTCGATCAAGATTCCGGACGGATCGTGTTCATCAGCAGCGAATCGGCCATCGTGCCTTCGCCAGAAATGGCTCACTACGCGATGACCAAGACCGCTCAACTCACTCTTTCGCGAAGCCTTGCTCAACTGACGCGAGGAACCAAAGTGACGGTGAATTCAGTCTTGCCAGGTTCGACCGCGACACCGGGTGTTCAGAAGTTTGTTGGCGACTTGTTTCCAGACGAACCGTACGAGTCGGCGGAAAAACGATTCATGGCGGAGAACCGCCCCACCTCGTTGATCCAACGCCTCATCGATCCTGATGAGATCGCGAGCCTCGTCGCGTTTGTTGCCAGCCCGCTCGCGTCGGCCATCAATGGTGCCGCTTTGCGAAGCGATGGTGGTATTGTCCCGACAATCGCCTAACCTTCCGGTGCACCCAACTCCTGACATCAACTAGGAACTCGATGATGAAGATTGCAATCACTTCCGCCAGCGGTCAACTGGGTGCCGCCATCGTGGAAGCCTCGGTCAACTTGGTCGGCGGCGACAACGTGATCGGTTTGGCGCGGACTCCCGAAAAAGCAAGCTCGCTCGGCATCGAAGTTCGTCCCGGTGATTACAACTCGCCAGTTGACCTGGAGAACTCACTTCAGGGCATCGACCATCTCTTGTTGGTGTCGGGCATGGATGCTCCCGAAAAACGGATTGAGCAACATCGCAATGTCATCGAAGCTGCCAAGCGTGCTGGTGTGAGCAAGATTATTTACACCAGCATCCAAGGAGCCGAAGAAGGAACCGCGTTCACACCGGTGGTGCAGAGCAATCGCCAAACCGAAACAGACGTCCGTGACGGCGGGCTTGATTGGGTGATTGGCCGCAACGGCATCTACATCGAGCCCGACGTCGACTACATCGACCAATACAAACAGCGCGGCGAAGTCGCCAACTGCGCCGGTGATGGAAAGTGCGGCTACACAACGCGGTCCGAACTCGCGTACGCTTATGCCAGAATGCTCACGGAATCAAAACACGACGGGCAGACCTACAACTTGCACGGCGAAGCGATCACGCAGCAACAGTTGACGAATTACCTCAATGAAACATTCGGAACCGATCTGAAGTATCGATCGATGTCAGTCGAAGAGTATCGCAACGATCGAACGGCTGAACTGGGTGAGTTCATGGGGAACATCATCGCGGGCATCTACGAAGGGATCCGCAATAGTGCGGTCGACAACCCAAGCCACTTCGCCCAGGCCGCCGGACGTGAACATTTGGATTGGAAGACCTACTTTGACCAACTGAAGTGATGAGTCCGTTCACAACACTCGGGTAAGAGCGAGGTTGCGGAAGCGTGTCTCATTCGAGTTTGCTGACACCGACCGCCGGCAAACATCAGATCATTCACGAATCCGTCTCATCCGTGTTGGTGATCGACTCGGGCGCGATGACATGAACGCTCGATGAAAACTGCTCAATCGCGTCTTGCTGAACCGAATCGTTCTCGGAGCGTTTTTCGTATGCGTTCGTCTGCTTCCGAGTCCCAAGCTTGCCAATGTGAACGACTGGTTCACCTGGTTTGACTGAGGGCAAGGTGCTGGCCCCGAGCACCACTCCGGAAAACGGTGCGAGCAATTGATTCTGGCCTTCGTTGAGCAAGCTGCAATTGGTTGCCAATGGTTGATCCTTTTTGACGGTCTCTCCCGGTGCAACATGCATTTGCATCAGGCCGCCACGCTCGGCACGGATCCATTTGGTGTGGCTGATGACGGTTTGCTTGATCGGCACATCGATTTCGCCATCGACCATCTCCAGCTTTCGAAGCACATTGAGAACCCCGCGGGTCATGCAGTCAATGACGGCGGATTCCATTCGCCAGACTTCACCGCCTTCGACAACGATCGTGGGCACGCCGCGATCAGTCGCTGATCGACGAAGCGATCCCTCCGGCCCCGGAGCGTCCAAGATAATCCCAGCGCCGAATGCTTCTGCCATCTCAGCGCACCTCGGATTGGACAAGTCCGCTCGAGCATTCGGGTAGTTGGTACGACGGACGGCGGCGGTGTGCAAGTCGATTCCGAAGTCGCACGGTTCAATCAACTGGTCAAAAATCGTTCGTGCCATTCGCGAGGACATGCTGCCCGTCTTTGATCCGGGAAAACACCGATTCAAATCGCGACGGTCGGGCAAATAACGCGAGTGACGCTCGTATCCGAGGATGTTGAGGACCGGGACCAGGATCAGCGTTCCCGAATGCAGTTCCCAAGACGAGTCGGCAAGGAGGTGCCGGATTGCTCCGGTCCCGTTCAGCTCATCACCGTGCAGAGCCGCGGTGACGAAAACTCGAGGCCCATCATTGATTCCGCGTCGAACGTGGATGGGGATCGTGATGTTCCGGCTGCTGTACGACTCCGAAATCGCCATCTCAGTGTTGAGACGCTCACCGGGCTCAGGTTCAACGTCGGGGAACAGTTTTGGAGGGAGCATGATGGAGATCGATCGAAAATTCGTTGATTGTGAAAAGTCTGGCAAACCATGGACGCTCTGTGCCGAAGCCATCCGAGGAAGCACCTTGCATTGTCTGATTGTGTTGTCTGCAAACCTACGATGGAACGGGGCCCGAATTCAACACTTGGCTGGAACATCGTCGAGCCTTCCTCCGCAACACGAAACAGCCTTTTGCAGAACGGCCCAGCCAATCTGGTGCCTGCCTGAATCCGCCTTCGAAGCCTTGCCCATTGCGTGGCGGCGAGAAAGCCGATCGTCGCCACCAGTACAGCACGATCCAATTCAACTCTACCATTGTGGCGAAGCTACAACCGTCGGTTCCTTGATCGATGACCACGATTGATCGAAAGTGTTGGCAACTGACTCCGCGAATGATGCGGTGCTTTATCCAGGAACGGTTAAGATTCTGGTATTCGCCGATCTGACCGGAACCGACTTCAACTTTCACGCTCAATCAAGACAAAGAACAATTCTTCGAACTTGTCGAACCGGTCGCAACGCCGTATCGTATCCGGCTCTGAGTCTTTGGTCGGACCTCCATTTCCGTTTCAATTGTCTCCCGTTTGGGTGAACAGTGATCCCGTCGATCCGTCCATTCACGACTTTCTTGCTCAGCGTCACGCTGTTGCTTGGCCATGCACCGGCTTGGTTGCATGTCGCCACGTGCAACCATGACGTCTGTCATCATGGTCTCTGCGATCACGGGCATGATTCTGCCGGGCATACAGCCCACGGAAATGCGGATCACGGACACATCGCGTCCCTTCCGCCAGAGTTTTCCGACGCTTTCGCGACCAAGGATGACACGCATCAGCAATGCTGCCATTTGCATGGTTGCGCTGAAACCGAGCAGGCTTCGCCCCAGAAAGAGTCGCCGGCAGCGCCACTTGAGTTCGTCAAAGACAACCGATCGCAACACGATTCCCATTCGTGCTGGATCTGCCAATCCCTTGCCGCTCCCACCGGTTTGATCGATCACGATCGAACCTTGATCACGTGCGAATGGATTGAATTTGCTTCTTGGCCCATGTGCCCATCGGCGGATGTTGATCCGTCCATTTCTTGGCCGCCTCTTCGTGGCCCTCCAATGCGTCTCGCCTGAGTTTCAGTCACTCCGCATTCGCCGTTTGCCTCGGTTTTCTGACCGAAGGTCCATCCCGCTGTTTGTCCGATCACGTCTTCGCGATTGACGGACCGGCGAGGGTCGGCACATGCGAAACCGCACAACTTCCTGAAACGGATGGTTGTTGTTGGTTGTGACTGCAGGCTCATAACGCAATCTGAATCCATCCATTGCCCCGCGTGTGCGTTTGCGACGAGCGGCGCCCGGTCCGACCAAACCTGTGTCGATCGACGTGCGCGCCGCGCGGGGCCCTTTCAATTTTCCTGCGCACTCACTGAATCAAAATCAAATGAGATCCACACCACTCCACATGCGTAACAGAAACACTCGCGGCGCGTTCACTCTGGTCGAATTGCTGGTGGTCATTGCCATCATCGGCATCTTGGTCGGATTGCTTCTGCCGGCTGTTCAGGCTGCCCGCGAAGCGGCGCGACGAATGTCATGCAGCAACCAGATGAAACAGATTGCATTGGCAACTCACAACTACGAGAGTTCGTTCAAATGCATTCCCGCCATGACGGGATCAAGCAGCTATTCCGTACAAGCTCGAGTGTTGCCATTCATCGAACAAGCGGGCCTGAGCGAGCTGATTGACTTTGAGCAGCCACTGTTGGTTGGCCCTCCTTGGGCCGCATCCTTCAACCCGGTTCTTCGCGATGCGGTTGAAACAGTCGTGCCGACATTTCTTTGCCCAAGCGAGGTGGGCGATCCGAGGTTCAGCACCACTTTCGCCGATGGCTCCGATGGTTTTTCGGGCGGACTGAGCTACATGTTCAGCTACGGCAGCGGCACAGACACCAACTACGACGATCGCTATCGAACCGACGGAATGGTTTGGGAAAACTCGTGGGCGAAGTTCCGTGACTGCTTGGACGGCACCAGCCAAACGGTGTTGTTGGCTGAGACGGTCATGGGCGATCAAACCAGCGGCATGACCGAGCCCACGCCCGCCGGCCCACACCGCCGAATCGCAAACTGGAGTGGAACCAGCGGCAACACCGCACCCAACCCAGGATTCCTCGAAGGCGGAACGCTGATACAGAACCCTGATTTGGAGACGGTGTTCCCGGCAAAGATCAGCTCGTACACCGGCAACCGCGGCTCAACTTGGATTCGAGGCGTTCCGTACGCCACGGTGATCAACGGGTACATGACACCCAACTCCAGAATCCCCGATGTCGGCATGCACGGCAGGGGCTTCTACTCATCGCGGTCGTATCACACCGGCGGATCGATGCACGCGATGCTTGATGGCAGCGTTCATTTCATGACCGAGTCAATCGATCGCACCTTGTATCACTCGCTGTTTTCGCGAGACGGCCGGGAGGTTGTCCAGTGGCCATGATCGCTCGCGTCTCAATCTGGTCAATGCTTTGCGCCGCTGTCGTTCTCGTCGGCTGCGATGACTCATCCACCACGTCACCATCTGAATCTGACACTTACGTGAAGGTCGTTTACGACGGCAAACCGCTTGCCAATGTGCAAGTGCTGTTGAAGCAAACCGACGACGGCGCCCCGCTCGCTCGTGCAATCACCAACGAACGAGGCTTTGCATACGTCTCCGAGTTACCAAGTCCTGAACCACAGGACTACATCGTCGCGATGGAATCCATCAGTGACGGCGGGTGGATGCTCAATCCATCTGTCATGAAGAAACTCGGCGACTCGCTTCATTTAAAACCTTTCTCGGAATCACCTCACCAAACGATCGAACTGCCACGGCGCGCCGTTCAATCACTTGTATCTAACCACTGAAAATCTGAAACCAACAATCATGACCATTCGATCATTCATATTGACCTTTGCGGCTCTTTCACTGATGGGTTCGTCGTCCGTGCACGCCGAAGGTCGCACCGTCGCTCGCCTCTTTTGGCAGGGCCATCAAAGCGCCAAACTGAAGTGGGCCGACTTGCAAAAATCGAAGGACGGTTACGCGCTGTCTGAAAACGATATCAGCGGATTCCCCGAACTCGACACGGACGATCAAACGCTTGTTCAGATGCAAGCCGATGACGGCTTGCTTGTCGTCGGCGTGCGTGACGAAGCCAACGGCGACATCGGTAGCGGG
>NZ_DDGH01000097.1:95428-134092 GCF_002337565.1 Rhodopirellula sp. UBA1907
AACGGCGACATCGGTAGCGGGTGGGTCGCAATCGAAACCGGGGCGACGCAAGAAGCACATGGCGACCACTTCCATTGGCGTTTTCCCGAGCCACCGTCCGTGCATTCGAAGCTGATTGACAGCGGCCAAGGCAACCCAGCCCATTTGTATCGCTACGGGAAATCGTTTGTGATGGCGAACGATCAACGCAACGGGTTCACCGTGTTGAATTCAAAGAGTGTTCGGGATGCCGATTCACCCGCAGAAGCCGGCCGGTTCTACGAAGGCGGTGGTGGCCACATCACGTTGGCGGTCGCTGAAGGAAAGGTCGCCTACAGCACCTGGATCGACCGCGAGGGCGAGAACGCTGGCCGAGTCGATGTCGTCCGTTTGGGTGAAAATGCAGAAAAGGGTTATCACATTACTTGTCCCACCGGCGTTCTTCATGGAGCAACCTACTGCGACGACAAAGTCTTCTTCGCCCCCAGTGACGGTGTGTGCTGGGTGCATGCTGATTTGGAGGTTGATGACACGGCAGATTCGGTGACAGTGAACCACTTGGAAATCGGAACCGACCCAGAAGGCAATCCGCTTCGAACCGGTGCGTTCACGACGATCGATCACGCGGTGGTCTTCACGAGCGGCAAGGCGGAACAGTCAAAGCTCTGTTTCATCGATGCATCTTGCGATACACCCGACGTCCAATCGTTGTCGATGAAACTGGCGAGCGATCAGTCGCTGAAGACGCCGATCATTGGCAAAGGATCAGGCGGACGCCCCATCGCATTGTGCTTTGCCGAATCCAAAGAAGCACCGGAAACCGATCAGTTGTACGTCGTGGACTTGGATCCCGACGGTAACGGAGACTACTCCGACGCAAAGGCTCGTGAACCGATTGCGGTCGGACCAAGCCAGATCGAAGGCCACTTTGGACATCACGACGCCGTGTTCCTTCCTCGGGGACGCCAGATCGCGGTTACCAACCCGGGCGACGCAAGCATTTGGGTGATCTCGCTGACCGATCAATCGGTGCAAGCCAAGTTCGAATGCGAAGGCACACCAACCAGCTTGGTTTCGATCTCAGACTGAAGCAGCCCCACGCGGTCTACCGAGGCCGGATCAAAGTCGTCTTCAAGATTCTGTTCCGGCGTTCGTTCGTTCAAAGCAGTCAGTGCGTGCCGCTGATCGACGATGGCCTGCAAAAACACTCTTCGAATCGCGTCATAGCCGCGATCGTTGGGGTCTTCAATGTTGGTGTAAAACCAATACGTGGGATCGTCCCAGTCGTATGCACTTCGCCAAAATTGACGGCAGTGCGAACCGTGGCCCAAGAACGTCTGATGCAGCGGAACGATGTGCACGTGCTCGAACTTTTCCGCAACACGTCGAATGACATTGTTGTACTCCGCGTGGATGGCCAAACCATCGGGCCAATCCGGAAGAAAGATGCTGGGTGCGTCGCCAACACCATCCGTTGGATCATAGATGTCCCCCAAAAAGATTTGGCATCCCGCGGGAAAGCGATCACTGATCGACTGCAGCATCCCACTCAGTCGTGATTCAAACGCGTCGATCCATGGTCGCGATTGCTCCAGCGACGCGCCGTACATCGCTCCTTCTTCCGGCGGGCGACGACCATAGCTGTGGATCAAATCATTCCCTCCGGTGGTCATCACCACCAGACCGAACACATCATCGGGAAAGGGCTCCAATTCGGTCTCGATGATCCGTTCATGATCCAACGACGTTGAACCAGATATCGCGACATTGGAAGCGGACAAATTCGGCAAGACCGCGGTCAGGTGCTTGCCTTTCATGCCCGGCCATTCGTCCTTCGGATTGACACGCAGTCGCTCAAAATAGGAATGCGAGTTGGACTTCGCACCGAGACCACGAGTGACGCTATCACCAATGCCTAGCAAATGAACTTTATGATCCGTCCAAGTGCTTGCGAATGGTTCGGCCTCAATCGCGGGTCCCGCTGGCCCGTCTCCCACCGGTCGACGAAGTTTGAATTCGACGTACGCGGGGACGCCAACAAAGACGATGAGTGCGACGCTGAAGAGCAGACGTCGACGAAGACGCAAAGAGTTTTTCTTCGTGTTCATGATGCCGCCTCAAAATTGATGGACGTTTCATTGCGACGAGAACAACGCCGCATCAACTCGCTTCCACTGCATTCATCTTAACGATGCGCGCGAAAGGAGTGTCAGTTCTGTGACGACTTGCCAGGCATGGGCAGCAAACTCTGCGGCAAATCAATCAGAAACGCGGCTCCGCCCAAAGGACTGTCATCGATGGTGACCTTGCCGCCCAAGCGACGACAAATCCGACGAACCAGTGCCAATCCGAGTCCCGTGCCGGGCTGAGAATCGCCCGAGAGTCGATGAAAGGGATCGAACACAGATTTTCGATCAGCTTCGGGAATGCCTGGCCCGTCGTCTTCGACCAGAAACCGGACGCGAGTGGATTCACTTTCGATCGAAACGCGTACCTTGGACTCGGCGTATTTACCCGCGTTGCCGATGAGGTTTCCGAGAGCTCGCACCAGCCCGGCTTCATAGGTCACCAAGTCGATGTCCTTTGAGTCCGTCGGCTCATCAAACTTGATGTCGGGATGCAATGGAGCATGTTGGCTGATCGCATCCATCGCGATTTTGTGAGCGGAGACACGCTCGCGAGGTGCGATTTGCGATTGCTCATCGGTGCGCGTGTAGTTGAGCAGTTCGGCAACCAAGTCATCCAGTTTGTCAGTGGCATCATCGATCGAATCGACTCGCTGATTCCGTTTCTCGTCGGACTCAGCAGATCGCACCAATTCAGTCGCAAACTTAATGCGAGCCAGCGGTGTTCGGAACTCATGGGAAACAGCTTGCAGCAGTTCCTTTTGCGAACTCAACAACGATTCCACACGTTCGGCCATCGTGTTGAACGCATCCACAATTGGAAAGCTTCGACGACGAGTGTCTTTGATCCGCGCGGCGAAGTCACCGTCTGCGATGGCCAACGCAGTACGCTCCACGCTGCGAAACTGACTCGCGATTGGCCGCATCAAAATCGCGATCGCAATGGCGACCAACAAGAACACACTGCCCAGACCGAGAAGAATGTCGCTGCGTCGTGGTCCGGCAAAACGTGGGAGCGGCCCTAGCTCGACGAGCAACGATGTTCCGGTGAGCGCCACTGCAATGTTGTCTCCGGACAAGACCGCCTCGCCATCGTCGAGACGTAGCAACACTGTGTCGGACAATTTTCGCTGCGAACGATCGACCACCGTGACCGGATAATCAAATCGAGCCTGCACGTTGGCAACCGTTTCATCCAGATTTTGCAGACCGCCGGCGGCGATCTCATCGCGAGCCAGCAACGCGCCACCGCTGAGCGCGGTCTCGATGACCGAGATGTTCTGTGCCTCGGTGGTGCCGCGAAACACGTATGCCTGGATGATCCAAGCACTGATCAAAATCAGAAGCACGCCGCAGTAGAACTGGATGAACAAACGAGTCATGCACGGCTCCGGTCGCAGCGATTGAAATCAGTTACCGCATCTTGGTCTGCAAACGCAGCATTTCCAGCATCGCGTCAGCAGCCTCGTGGCCTTTGTTGCCAACTGTCCCGCCGCTGCGTTGGATCGCCTGTTCGACGGTGTTGCAGGTCAACAAACCAAAGCCAACGGGACGACCACTTCGAACCGATTGTTCCATCAGAGTATCGCTGACGGCGCGGTTGATGTGTTCGTCGTGGGTGGTTTCGCCTTTGATGACGCAACCGAGCGTGATTGCACCAATCACGTCAGCGTGCTGAAACGCTTGTTCAACCGCCCAACACAATTCCCAAGCACCAGGCACACGAATCAACCATTGTTTGTCCTCGGGGATGCCAGCGTCGCTCAGCGACTGCAAAGCTGCCTGCACCATCGAGTCGCAAATATTCGCGTTGTAGCGGCTTGCGATGATCGCAACGCGTCCGCTGGGCAAGTTACCGGTGGTTCCATCAATGGAAGGCATTCAAATTCTCTGGGAAAGAATTGGAGGTGGGAGGTTTGCAAATTGTCTCTGCGATTGTTCAGTCTTGAGGCTGAACACTCATCAGAAACTCCGCGTTGTTTTGCGTTTTCCGCATGCGTTTGGTCAACTCCGTCATGGAATCAACCGGCGAATGTTCGGCCAAATCACGACGCAATGTTTCGATCCGGCGATGCTCTTCTTGATCCAGCAACATTTCTTCGCGGCGTGTTCCGCTGCGAGTCAGGTCAATCGCAGGCCAAACTCGGCGAGCCACCAAGTCTTGGTCCAGAACGATTTCTAGATTGCCGGTCCCTTTGAATTCCTCAAAGATCACGTCGTCCATGCGACTGCCGGTGTCAACCAAAGCGGTTGCGAGAATCGTCAGCGAACCGCCTTCTTCGACTTTGCGTGCGGAACCGAAGATCGACTTGGGCTTTTGCATCGCACCCGCATCCAAGCCACCTGTCAGCAGCTTGCCCGTTGCGGAATCACTGTCGCTGTTGAACGCTCGCGCAAGGCGGGTGATGGAATCGAGGAAGATGACAACATCGGTTCCCGATTCAACCATTCGCTTGGCTTTTTCAACGACCATCTGAGCGACCTGAATGTGTCGCGCCGGTGGCTCGTCAAACGTGCTGCTGATCACTTCGCACTGCGGCGATTGGATCTCGCGTTCCATGTCCGTCACTTCCTCGGGACGTTCATCGATCAACAAAACCACGACATAGGCATCGGGATAGTTGCTCAACACTCCACGGGCGAGACTTTGCATCAACATGGTTTTGCCGGCACGAGGCGGGCTGACGATCAAACCACGTTGGCCAAATCCGATTGGCGTGAACAGATCCACCACTCGCGTGCTGAGTTCTTGCGAGTCGTGCTCGGTCACAATTCGAGTTCGCGGATGCAGCGGCGTCAGATCGTCGAACGGTTTCTGCCGTTGACGCTGCATCGGATCAGCGTGATTGATCGCTTCGATTCGCAGCAGCGCGAAGTAGCGTTCGTTTTCTTTTGGCGGACGAATCTGCCCGGCAACATGCGATCCCGTGTGCAATCCAAATCGTCGGATTTGACTGGGCGACACATAGATGTCATCTGGACAGGAAAGGTAGTGGTACTGAGCGCTGCGCAAAAAACCAAACCCATCGGGCAAGATCTCGAGCGTGCCTTCGCCGTACATCAAACCGTTCGCGCTCATTCGCGCTTTCAGCAAACGAAAGACGAGCTCTTGTCGAGGAAGCGCAGCGATCTCTTGCAGCCCTTCGGTTTCGGCGAGCGCCAACAAATCGTCATGCTCGAGCTTTTGCAAATCGTTGATATTCAACGCTTGCTTGGGCGATTGATCTTTCGCGGGAATTCCGACTCGACCGCCGGCTCGCGTCACTTCGCTGACAATTTCTTCGGGCAACGACAGCGGATCGCGTTCCGCGTCTAATTCGCGAACACGTTTATCAACATCTTTGTCTGGGTGGCGCATACGGCGATTGCTGCGTCGAGCATTGCGCGCCGGACCCGGCGTGGAGGAAGGTTCCATGAGGAGAGAACCAAATCGGTAGGATGAAAAGAGAGGAGGACGGATGAGAGCCATCCGGGAGGGGTGCGACGCCGGATTGCCAACGCCACAAGTCACAGTTTAAACGAATGCATGCCCCCTGTCAGGCGTAATTATGAGGGGGCTGTGAAGATGGCGTCACAAACACCACAGAGCATCGGCTTCGGCCATTTGTGTGCCTTAGGCGATTTGGCGGAGGTTTTCGCCCGTATTGGCGACCGACTCGGCCTCGCCTCAACAGACGTTGGGCACGCCTCTTTAGACATTGGAACCGCCATTGAGGTTCAGAAGTCCGCGATTATCCAGGTACAAAGCCCAAACCAGTCGCGTCGCCATCGAGCGGTGGGGTCGCCACCGGTCCGCTCTCCGGATAACAGCCTTAAAGTCGTCGTACCGGCCGCCGTCCAGTTCCTCAACTCCCTTGAGCAGTCCCAGATCACCAAAGGGAGAATGTCGGGACGGTTGAGTGCTGACATCAGATAAACCTCCGCGCTCCAACAGCCAATCCCCAAACGCGCAGTCAGCTGAGCCAGAGCCTCCCGGTTAGTCATCTCGGAAAGTCGATCGAGAGCGAACCGGCCATTCACGATGTCATCGGCCAATTGGTTCAGATAGCGATGCTTCTGCCGACTGACGCCGCACGCTCGCGTTTGATCAGCCGACAGTTGGACAATTCCTCGTGGCGTCAGCGGTCCGTCGAGCAGTTGTTGCAACTTGTGGAAAGTGGACTCTGCCGACCGCAGAGAAACCTGCTGCTCAAGGATGATTCGCGTCAACGTCTCGAACCCAGCAGGTCGTCGCCAGGAAGGCGGATCGCCCAAACGTTGCCAAACGAGACGCAGAGCAGGGTCCGTTTCTGCGAGCGCCAGCAGCGCTGCCTTCCACTCTCCCTCCGGCGGCCAAATGCCCTGCTCATTTTCTAGGCTCCGACCTGCGCCGGATGCCCGCGACTTAGGCACGAAAAGTTTTTGCATGGGGCTCAGATTGCAAAGACCAACTTTTCTTTAACTTTTAAATCGTTACGCATTAGCGACTTACAGCCTTTTCCAAAAACACTTTTTTGCTTTTGGCCCAATGTGTGCCAATAGCCATCCTCCGAAAAGAAGTGCTTCCCAAAAGGACAACGCACGACTCACGAGCGATTCAGGATGGCCCGGGCAGGAGTTGGACGGTGGACGGCGGCGCAGCACTTGGTTCGAAACGATTCGGCATGGTGAAAGATTCACTTTGGCAATGGGTGCCGAAGGCAACGTGTCGTGTCACACCAACTGTCTTACGAGAAGGAAGACCACATGAGTTCGATCTCAGCATTTACAACACAAGAGCTTAGCGGCGGGCCGTCCGGCTTACGTTTCGCTTGGCTCACAATGGTTCTCCTTGTGGGGATGATGGGGATCGGCGGTTCACTCGCGTCGGTAGCTTCGGCTCAGGAAGAGCCAGCGGCTGCAATGGATACTGCAGAAGTCGCCGACGCGGGTGACGCTGATTCAGAGGAACCCGCGGCGGACGCGGGAGTAGGGTACGCCTTCGACAATGGCTTCCTGTTTCTCTGTGCCGTTTTGGTCCTCTTCATGCAGGCCGGCTTCGCCATGGTCGAAGTGGGACTGAACTCCTCCAAGAACACCATCAACATTCTCTCCAAGAACTTGATGGACTTGTCCGTCGGAGCGTTGCTGTTCTTCTTCGTCGGCTTCGGGTTGATGTACCCCGGCAGCTACGGCGACGTCACGAACGGCTACTTCGCTTTCGGTGGCACCGGGATCTACGACTCCAGTCCTGACCAAACATTCTCACCACAAGTCGACTGGTTCTTCCAAGCCGTCTTCGCCGCAACCGCCGCAACGATCGTTTCGGGTGCTGTTGCCGGCCGTATGAAATTCAACGCTTACTTGGTCTACAGTGCCATCCTCACCGGTTTGATCTACCCGATCAGCGGTTTCTGGAAGTGGGGCGGCGGATGGTTGATGCAGTTCGGTGAACAAGCCGCTGACGGCAGCTTCGCCATGGGCTTCCAAGACTTCGCTGGTTCGGCTGTGGTTCACGCAGTCGGTGGTTTCGCTGGCTTGGCCGGTGCAATCTTCCTCGGCCCTCGCCTGGGTCGCTACACCGCCGAAGGCAAGAGCGTTCCATTGCCAGGTCACAACGTTGCTTTCGCTGCTCTGGGTGTGTTCATCCTCTGGGTGGGATGGTACGGATTCAACCCTGGTAGCCAATTGGCTTTCCAATCGTCGGCTGATATTGACGCAACCGTCTTCATCGCTGTGAACACCACACTCGCCGCTGCTGCTGGCGTCATCGTTGCAACCGCTGTTTCCTGGGGCCTGTTCGGCAAACCAGACTTGACCATGGGCCTGAACGGTGCACTGGGCGGATTGGTTGGTATCACGGCTTGCTGTGACGCAATGAGCAACTCGATGTCGATCGTTGTCGGTGCCGTCGCCGGTGCCTTGGTCGTACTCAGCATTGTCGCTTTGGACAAAGCCAAAATCGACGATCCAGTCGGTGCTTTCCCTGTCCACGGTGTTTGCGGAGTCTGGGGCTGCATGGCTCTCGGCATCTTGCCAAACGCTCACCTCGAATCTGGTTCGACCAGCTTCATGATTCAATTGATCGGAACCGTTTCGATCTGTGCTTGGGCCTTCATCACCATGTCGGTCGTCTTCGGTGTTCTCAAAGCTGTAGGCATGCTGCGAGTTTCCCCTCAAGAAGAACAAGCTGGCTTGGACATCAGCGAGCACGGAATGCACGCTTACCCATCGGACGCCGTCGCTGGCGGCTCGGTGGTTTAGTTCTACCCACCGCAGTGATGTCGCCGGATGTGCCGTTACACAGCCGGCGGCGTCGCAGCGCGGTGCTTTTGAACTTCTCGGCTCTTGCCTGGGCCAGAAGAAGCCCCAATGGTCCGTGACAGGTGTCCGCCTCACCTGTTGCGGATCGGGGTCTTTTTTTTGCGCCGTCGGTGGTTTCTCACCCGGCCTACGCGAAAAACATGCGATCGTCTAAATTCACTGATTGGCGATCGATGCCATCAGCTTTCGGTCAGCGATCAGGAGCGGACCTGATTGCCGAAAGGGCACTTTCTCTGCCCGTTCGATTGGCTTGCTCGAATCGCCCGCACGCGACTTCTGGTTTGTACCGTCCATGAAATTGATCATTGCCATCGTTCAGCCCTCCAAATTGGACGCCATCAAAGAGGCGTTGACTCGCGTGGAGGTGCACCGCTTGACCGTGGTGGATTGCCAAGGGTTTGGACGTCAACGCGGCCAAACCGGATCCATGCGAGGCCGCGATTATGGCGTCAGCCTGCTACGCAAGGTGCAATTGCAAATCGGCGTCAACGAAGAGTTCGTCCAACCAACCATTGATGCAATCTTGGAAGGTGGCCGCAGCGGCGAAAGCGGTGAAATTGGCGACGGAAAGATCTTCATTTTGCCAATGGACGACTGCGTCCGGATTCGAACCGGCGAACGCGGTGGCGAAGCGATCTAGCTTGCCAAGAGCATGGATTCGCCCCTTCTCACGAACCACATCGTGAGACACTGAGGATGGTATCATCGCCTTTCCACTCGAAAGGACCCAAGATGCCATCCAACTTGCCCCGCCAGCTCGTCTTTGCCCTCTGCCTTCCAATTTTTGTCGGCATCGCGTTTCCGTCCGTCGGAACCGCCCAAGAAGACGATCCGCCAAATCCGGAAGCCAGCGTTCCGGAGCAACTCCGCCCGACGAACCTTCGTCTTTTTCTGTTGGCCGGACAGTCCAACATGGCTGGACGCGGAAAGATCTCCGACGAAGACCGTCAACCTCACCCGCGAGTACTGGTCTTCAACAAAGCAGGTGAATGGGTCCCAGCGGTCGCTCCGCTTCACTTCGACAAACCCGGGATCGCAGGCGTCGGCCTCGGCCGAACTTTCGCGATCGACTACGCCGAGAAAAATCCGCACATCATGGTCGGCCTGATTCCGTGTGCTGTCGGAGGCTCATCACTGGACGCATGGCAACCGGGTGGTTTCCACGAATCGACCAAATCACACCCCTACGACGATTGCATGACGCGGATGCAGCAAGCGTTGAACGCGGGCGAACTAAAAGGAATCCTATGGCACCAAGGCGAATCGGATTCGAACCCAACCCGGTCAAAAACCTACCAAGCCAAACTTGATGAACTATTCAAGCGGTTCCGAACCGAATTCGACTCACCCGACGTTCCGATCGTGATCGGGCAACTCGGACAATTCCCCGAAAAACCCTGGGATGAATCCCGCCAACTGGTCGACCAGGCTCATCAAACTTCACCCGAGCGGATGACAAACACAATCTTCGTTCATTCGGATGGTCTGCAACACAAAGGCGACCAAACTCATTTCTCGGCGGAAGCCTATCGTGAATTTGGGCACCGATACTTCCAAGCCTTTCAACAACTCGCTGAGGCTTCCGATGATTGATTCAGGACGCCGAATCACACACGCGGCCAACCTCCTCGTCGCGTTGATTCTCACGTCGACATTCGCGACCCCAAGCCAAGCCCAAGAATCACTGCAACGACTGCGAGTCAGTGACGATGGCCGAACTTTCGTGAAAGGCGACGCCAAAAAATCATTCATAATTTGGGGAGTGAACTACGACCACGACGAGTCCGGTCGTCTGCTAGACGAATACTGGATCGATGAGTGGGAAAAAGTGGTTGAGGACTTCGAAGAGATCAAGCAACTGGGAGCCAACTGCGTCCGCATTCATTTGCAGCATGGGCTCTTCATGCAATCGCCCGACAAAGCTTCGTCCGCCCAAGCCAAGCAACTCAAACGATTGCTCGAACTCGCTGACTCGAAACATCTTTACTTAGACATCACCGGCTTGGCTTGCTACCACAAAGCAAACATCCCTGACTGGCTGGATGAACTGGACGAAACAGAGCGGTGGAAGGCACAAGCGATGTTCTGGTCCGAGGTCGCGAAAGTTTGCTCGGGCAGTCCGGTTGTCTTCTGTTACGACCTGATGAACGAACCGATCTTGCCCGGCAAAAAGCCCGAGTCGGACTGGTTAGCGGGCGAACTGGGCGGCAAATTCTTCGTGCAACGTCTGGCTTTGGACCGCAAAGGCAGAAGTCGTGAAGAGATCGCTGAAGCCTGGGTCAACCAAATGGTCGACGCCATTCGCGAGCATGATTCCGACACGATGATCACCGTCGGCGTGATCCCGTGGGTGTTCGCATTCGGCGGGGGAAAGCCACTGTTCTATTCGCCCACCGTTGGCAAACGCCTGGACTTCGCATCCGTTCATTTCTATCCCGAAAAAGGAAAGATTGATCACGCTTTAAAATCATTGCAAGCTTACGAGGTTGGCAAACCGTTGGTTGTTGAAGAGATGTTCCCACTGAAAAGCGGAATCGACGAGCTGACCACATTCATCCTTGAATCCCAATCACATGTCGACGGATGGATCAGTTTTTACTGGGGGGCAACTGCGAAGCAACTTCGGGAGAAAGATGGCGCGGGAATCGCCGAAGCCATCACCGCAAACTGGCTCGATGCATTTCACGAACTCTCCGTGAAGATTCGAGGCACGCCCAGTCGTTGAACTTGCTCACGTGTCGTCGCTCTACAATCTCTCGCTTGAATCAGTTGCCGAAAAAGAGGTTCCAGAAGTAGCACCACACAACAACATCTTCATCCAGATGACGAGCCCGTTCCTGCGGGATTCGACGATAGAAAGATTGCTACGCCAGAAAGATCGTGAATGAATCCGACTAGTTCGTGACGATGCACCGAGAAACGCGCCCTCGTGCTGAACATCCAACCTCGGACGTCGGACGATCACGACGCCCAAACGCTGCCCGCTGATATTCAACGGTGTATCCCCGGAACGAACGGAAAAAAAGCAGTCGGAAACCGAACTTAGATCCGCGACGCAATAGGTTGCGAAGCATAAAAAGGGCGTTGGCCTTTGCAAGCCAACACCCTTTTCATTGATTCAGAAACTGCGAACTCGAGCCAGATCAGCCGGCCATGCGAGTGATTCGGTTGTGGGGTGCAGCCAATTCTTCCGCGGTGGGTTGGTAGCGAAACTGCATCAAGTACGCATCTTCGGTCGCGTCGTCGTAGAAGTCGCGCAAGACGGAGATGGCTTTGAAGCCAAGCGACTTGAAGAACAATTGAGCTTCCAAGTTCGTTTCGCGAACTTCCAACATGATTCGGTTGCGACGCTCTTGGGAAAGCTTGCCCAACAACTTCCGCATCATCGTGTTGCCGATTCCGCGACGACGATAGTCGCTGTGAACGGCGAAGTTCAGAATGTGCAGACGATTTTTGTGCAATTCATAGATCATGAACCCAGCGACGCGTTCATCGCATTCGGCCACCATGCCGATGCAATTGCGTTGGCGGAGACAGCGGATGAAGTCATCCTCGGACCAAGCGAACTCAAAGCAGTTGGTCTCAATCCCCAAGACATCCGGCATATCGCGGCGAATCATCCAGCGGATATGTGCGGCCTGCCCAGTCGAACTCAGGCCAGTTTTTTGCGTGTTTTCCACGTCGGACTCCCTTCCGGTTCTGTGAAGATCGCATCGCCGTTTGCGGGGGCCTTCCTGGCTCACCGGCGATGAGGCCAAAATTAGCAGAACCCCTTTGCCGCACCAAGATGAAATTCCGTCGCGAATTTTCGCATTCAATTTGGCAGCCGAGGCAAAATACGTCGCCAAATACAGCAACTAGAGAAGCTGCACAGCACGTTGTCGAAAGCGGTCAATCATTCATCCGCCGGATTGTTTTGGTGCCAGGACACGTGATCAATCGACATTCGCACGCTTTCCAAACGGTAATCCGGAGCTGTCAAAGGAGGATCGTGCTCGATCACATAGCTCGCGATTTCATTTGTTTGATGAGCCAATTGCCAATCAATCTCTTCGACCGATGGCAAGAAACGTCCCAGAAATGAACGATTGACCATGTAGCTGTATGTGCCAGTGATTTCGTTTGGCGGACACAGGAGTAGATGCGGAGCGACAAGCCGCTCCAAGCTCGCTTGGCTGGAAAATTGTGGATTGGTGTAGGACAGATGGCAAAGATCCCACTCAATCTCTTCGGGGAATTCAACGCCGTCTAAAAAGCGGAAGAATTCCGGATGAATCGTGGCATCGTCCTCCAGGACAATGACCGGCAACTGATCCTCGGCCCGATCGTAAAACTGAATGTGCGACAGCACACATGCTGCAGATCCCCACAGATGCCGTAGATCCGTTCGCCAGCGTCCCTGCAGCACGTCAGGAAGTCCTCGATGTTCGAAGTCTTCCGTCTCCGGTGTCTTCGCTTGAATGATTTGCGAATTCCGAAAACCAGCACGTCGCAAATGTTGCTCGATTTGGTTGACTCGGTCATGTGACTGCTCGTCGAGCGTGCTGATGACAAAGGTCGGCGTGTCTTCGTCAACGTTTTTCATGAGAGGCTCATCGAACGATCGCGAATTGTGTCAGCGATCGAGCATTGCCATGCACAACCGGTATCAAATGTCCGGATCGATCGACGACACGTCCGTCCGGCGTGACACGAACTTCGCCACGCTGACGGTCGTGGACGCAGTAGTTCCAATCCTCCGGAACTTCCATCCAACGCGTTGGATCACTGTGGCAATAAAGGTTCAACGCAGTTTGGTCGCCCCAATCCGTGGTCCCGCGAAGCGCGCTGTCTCGCAATCGAATCGCTTCGCCAAAGTATTGGGTTAGAGTTCGAGCCGTTCCGGCGCCGAAACCGCTGTTGAGAAACGGATTGGAAGCAAACAGCTCAAATACACGTCGCCGCATCGACGGATTCTGAATCGTTCGCGTCCATCCGCGAATGGCATTGTTGAAAGGGAAACCGCGAGGTTCCCTGACCGCAAGAACTTTGTCCGGATACTGTTGGGTGTGCTGCCAAAGAGCATCCAGTCGGCCTTGGAACAGCACGTCGCCCGCATCCCAATATGCCGCCGGCGTTTCGGCGGGCAGCCCAGACACAATGTCTCGAAAATCGACCAGACGCCTGACCGGAGGCAGTTGTCCGTTGTACGGCCGGCGAATGAAACGGACATTCGGCAAGCGTTGAATCCGGTCGATCTCGCTCGGGTACAAACCGTATCCGACAACGATGACTTCTTGATGGTTGCCAGCAGCCCGAAGTGTTCGCAAAAACACATTCTGAAATCGATGAACATCACGGCGATTGAACGCGACCAAAACTTTCGCGTTCTTGATCACGTCCGGGTTGTGCGAACCCCGCGAGGATTCCGCCGACGACGAGTCGCCCACTTCGCAGCATCCCCGGGAATGCTTGGGCGATAAATGCCAAGCTTTTGCACCGTTTAGATAATCGATTCTCGCACCGCGACGGCGGATATCCTCGCACCGGCAAAGACATTCGCACTTCCCAGGTTCCCATCGAAACGGATCTCGCTGCACCACCGATCGGCGAAACAACGTTGCCCCCATCGCCACGTGCCGCGATTGCCGATGCGCTGATGATTCCCCCAGGTAGTCTGCCGCAAAGGCTCCGTAGTTTGATCGTGCGATCAATCCATGATGCAAACGTGAGATGCAATCTTTGGCGAGAACCACATCGTCATCCAAAAACATCAGGAAGTCAGAACGCGATCGCCGGACCGCCTCATTTCGCGTTCGAGCAATCGTGGCAATCCGACTCACATCGCCCACGAGAGGCCTGCCGACAACACGATGCACGTTCAATCGAACGCCGACCTGCGAGTTGATCGCGTTGCGAACCGAATCATTTAGCGGGCCGTCGTCTCGCGTCAACAACGCCAGATCGATCGAAGGCAAGGAATTCATTGATCCGCCTCAGTGACAACCAGCTGTGTTCCCTGGCGGATCCATGTTGTAGTGGTTGACCGACCGATCCTCCGGAAGCGGTGGATAAAACTCAGCGCTTTCCGCCGCCGTCATGCCAGCTTCCATTTCAAGCAGCGACTGCGCCTGCTCTCGAACAAAAAGAATGCCTTCCACCTTCGTGCGATCCAACATCAAATTGGCTTTCTGTCCGAGCTGTACGCCTTCGAACCACTCTCCTTTTTCGAAATCAACATCCGTCGTCGACGTAGGCACGAACAAAGACTTCACATCGATCGGAAAGAAGGTCCGCTTGATCGAAAGCTTTGGCGACAACTTTTGATGAGCAACGACCAGCATCGGATGAGTGCCATCGTCACACGTTTCAAACGAGATGGTGGCGAGCTCAGGAAACCGAGGCGGAATAGAAATCGTGCCAGACAAAGCCATGGCGCGAAGTTGCGTGGGACTTTTACTCATCATGTTGGCCTCGGGTAAGATACTAATGGACGGTTCGCTAGCCCCACTGACATGGAAGGCTATTCCTTTTCGACACCGCGTGCAAGTTTCCAAGCACGTGTTGATCAAGAACGTGCGAACGTTTTTCGATTCTTTCCGCCGATCTTCATTTTGGTGAACTCATGCGTCTGCGTCTCTGGTTGGTCTGCCTCGCATTGGTCTACAGTTCATTCTGCCAACTTGATTTGGCCGCTCAAGCCGAAACTAATTCCGGTGTGCTGCTGATTCCCGAGGACGTCTACGACCAAATCCCGACGCGAGCCGTTTCTCGAGCGACGTTGGCTCCCACGACGGAGCCAGCCGAAGCCGCGAGCCAAGCGGGCGGGCTCAGCGACGTCGCACCTTTACCGGACGTTCCGCCGGGTGACGGTCCCCTGTTGATGCTCCCTCAAGCAGACGCGATGTACAGCGCAGCACCTGGGATCGATCAAAACTGGGGACCGGACGATTCCATTGAGTTGCCCGATCAAGTCGACCTACGCGACTATCTTCCAACTCCGGGAAAGCAATCTCAGAACGATTGCGTGGCATGGGCCGTCGCCTATTCAACCTACTCCTGTCAAATCGGCCAAGAACGTCGACGCAAGCCAACATTTGCCAGCGACCAATTCAGCCCCAAGTACGTCTACGACAATCTCTCCAGCAACGGCGGTGGATTGACCATCCTTCAAGCCGTCAATTTCTTGAAGCTGAACGGTTGCGCATCGCGAGCAAATCTGGACACACCGAGCGGGCCGATCTCATCCAACGCCGTCGTCGAAGCCAACACCTTCAAATTGCTGGACAACGCCCGGGCACGCAACATCAACGATATCAAGTTGTACTTGTACGAAGGTTATCCGGTTGTCTTAGTCGTTCGAATGAAGGCCGATTTTCGCGACGACGCGGTGTTGTCCTCTCCCTACGTTTGGACCAACGACTCATCGGACGATGTGAATCACCACGCGGTCACGGCTGTCGGCTACGACGACCAAAAACAGTCGCTGCTGCTGATGAATTCGTGGGGTACGCAATGGAAAGACCAAGGGTACTGCTGGGCATCTTACGACAACTTCACGACGATCGACCAAAACAATTGGTGCGCGGAAGCTCACGTGTTGAAGGTCAAGAAAAGTGCCCCCTTCGATGCCTGGATGGCCGATCGAGATAGCGACAGTCCAGCCAATCCGTTCGTTCAGCGACCATCAATTGTCTGGCGTCACTTTTCATTGAAAAACGACCGAAAAGTTTACGAAGGCAACCAAATCATCTCGCCGGCTTCGTGGAAAGTCGACGGCTTGGCGTGCAATAACAAAAACCTGTTCCTTCTTGCTCGTGACCAGACCGTCTATCAAATGAACGATGACCTGTCTGGTGTGAGCTGGACGCATCTCAGTCGATCACCACTGGACGACGAAAAGGTGTGCATGATGGCCGCAGCGCAATCGCAAGCCCTTCATGTATTGACCGATAATCAAACGCTCTACAAATACGAATCCGCGTCTGCGAATTGGTTGAACGTCCCACTACCACGAAACAACATGAAACCGGTCGACCTGCGTACGATCAACGACAAAATCCGAGTGATCACGGACAAAGGAACGGTCTACCAGCAAATGCCAAATAGCGAGTGGGACGAATTGAAACGCATTCAGCCGTGATCACTCGGCCTCGGCTTCTTCTACCTTCAATGTCCGAGCGACACGAAACCCTAGATAGGGATGATACGTGTAAAGCTTTTCTTGTTCTCGTTTGGCCGATCGCATCGTTGTTGGAATGTAGAAAACGGCGCTGCCTCGAGCGACTCGATAAGCAGATTGGTTGTCAATCAGACCATCGCTATTGTCGACAATCATCCGTTTGTCATGACGGCGCGATGAATCATGTGTTTCGCACCACTCCATCACATTGCCGAGCGTATCGAACAAGCCAAACGAGTTGGGAAGCAACTTCCGCACCGGCCGGAACAGAACCTGAGCTGATTGAGCAGAGCTCTCCGTCGTCCAAGCGTATTGCGGTAACAACTCGGGAGCGTACCCGTAGTAACGCGGCGTGTTGGTTCCTGCTCGGCATGCAAATTCCCACTCGGCTTCCGTCGGCAGCCGATACCCGGTGCGTTCCAGGAAGTTCTTTGGTCGTTTGATTCCTTCGGGTGATTGATAGTCGCGTTCAATCTCCTCGATCGATGGGTAGCACATTTCCCACTCCGGAATGTGTTCCTGCTCGCTCAACCAACGGCAGTATTTGATCGCACTAAACCATCCAACCGACGTCATCGGACAATCCGGCTGCGTCGTGTACTGAGTGGCATAACCTGTATCTGGATCAAAGCGACGGAATTGCTCCAGGGTCACTTCCGAATCCGAAATCGCAAATGATCGCGGGATCTTTGTCTGGATGGGGAATTCCAGCGAATGATCCCGAAACAATTCGTGCCCGGGAGATCCCATCACAAAGTCAACAGGTCCGCGAAGATGGATCATCGTCTGACCTTGTCCATTCCGATTCCAAATCGGTCCGAACTCGCCATCGCCGGACTTCACTTCCCCCGACTGCAATTCAACATGTGGTGAATCTGCCAGATCGATCCTGTCAGTGACAGCGTCCCAGCCCCACCGATTGGTCAGGTAGCGACAGATAGAATGCAGCGACGCGTTTGGATGTTTCGTCCCCCAGTCCTCGATCATTTCTCGCAGCGTTTGCAACTCGTCCGCAGGCAACTGTTCCGGTCGGTAACGAGCCAACGCAGCGATCAATGCAACGCGACGGGACATGTTGGATTCGGTGCGAAGTTGTTCCAACAACAAGGACGGCGGCACACTCAATGATGCCATCCGATCGATCAAGAAGGATCGCAACCGAGGATCGCTTGAACTCTCAAGTGCTTTCCAAAGGTGGCTGGAAGATCCCAGCCGCGTGAGCGCCACGATGGCATTGGCTTTCCGACTGGCAACATGGTCTTTTTGCTCGTCGGAAACAATCGGATGGCTCCAGACAGAAGCTGCAACGGTCTCGTCGCCATCTTCCACCAATGACAAACTGGTCAGTCGAAACCCGTCTGCCGCCAATTCTTTCGATTTCGCTAGATGTTCGCCCGGTGGCAATCGATTGAGGGTCCGTGATTCATGGGTCCCACCATTCCACCAAACTCCCGAATAGCTGATCGTGTCTTCGTCGAATTCGCCGGACGGATTCAAACGAATATCGGTTTGATACTTTTCAAGCTGCAACCGCGATTGGAAATGGTAGGGACTGTCGTTCCAGGTGTCCTCGGCCATCGGAGACGACACCAATCGATGACGAACGGAACTGTATCGATCGTTTCCGCTGGAATCACGCCGCTTCAGATTGGATTTCGGCACAAACCCACCTTGGATGAGAGGCCCCCACCCCTTCGATTGATGCTCTGAATCAGCAAGCCCCAAGTAAATTTTCGCGTCAATTGTGTCGTGTGGCAATTCTGTCCAAAGAACCCCGTATTTCTGAAGTGCATCAGATTCTTCAGTCTCGCCGGACGTCAGGTCAGCTGGGATGGCAGTCACGTCGCAGGGAAAGTACAAGTCGTCACGCATTGATTGCTGGAGTGTATCGATCGATTCTCGGTCAACACCGCGAGTGAATTTCCAGTCCAGCCCATCTCGTTTAAAAGCGGCAGCCAAGTACGGTTGGCCTTCCATCGCGTAAACGCGAATGCATTCAGGTCGATACGAACTGCGTTGTAACGACCGAGCGATCTCCTCAAAATCATCGAGTCGACATTTTTGAATCATCGCGAAATCTTGGGTGACAAACCCTTCCAGCGACTGGATCTGATTGGTCAATTCCGTCCCAACTTCCTTGAATGATTCGCGTGGAGTCTCGTCGATCCACTTTGGCGAGGCCTCCAGCATCAACTCATCGTTGAGCGACTGCGAGACGTAACCTGGGTTCTGCATTGCTACTGACAACAGCAATTCAAATTCGTCCTTCTCCGCGACGACGAGCAGATCCTTCAGGATGGGATCGAGCGGCTCGATGCATTTCGAGATCAAAAACGCCGCATTCAATCGAACGTCGCTGTCTTGTTCGGATGGGTCACCATCATTTGATGGGCCAAAATATTCCGAAGCTGGCTGAACGATGTGCTGGGCGATTTGGGTGAAGCCCGGCGTGAGCTCACCAACTCGCGTTGGGTTCTGGTTCACGATGGCTTCCACCAACCGTGAGGCATGACGTTTCCACTGCGAGTTCTCGGCGTCCAACTGTGACAGCACCCACGCAAATCGCAGTTGTTGATCTTCGTCCAACACCTGAGATTGATATCGCGACCAAAGCATCTCTTTCGCGGTTTCGGATTGCAGTTGAAGCCGTTCGGCGATCACAACCAGCGTGTCAGGTCCTGATTGTGGGATCGCATCGACCAATGGTTTGACCTGCGTGGGGTCGTCTTGCACCAACGCTAATCTCGCGGCCAGTACCTCTCGTTGTGTCTTGGTCGGATCCTCCAGAACGGCTTTCAAACGAGGACGCGCCTCGTCTCGAACCGGTTGAATGGTGTTGATCACATTTGGCATCATTTCCATGTCGGCCGCCAACAAACGAGACACCGTCGAATCCGTTTGCTGTTTTGCCAAACGATTGGACATGTCCTTGTTGATCGCCGCGACCGCCAGCCCCGCGATCATCAGAAAAACTGCGGCGATCGCCCAACGTGTTCCGTGATAGCGAGCCGAAGCGGCCATGAGTTTGGACTGGTCTTCGGTCCGCTGAGCCGCCTGCGTCAACGCGAGAAAACGGAGGTATTCCAAACCGCTGGGCAAGAACCGGTTTTCACGATTGCTCTTCCAGTATTCGGTGAGATCGTTCAAACGAAGTCGAGCCCGGCCTCGAACGGTTTGACGATCACTCTGAGTCAACCAATCACGAATGGGTTCCACCAAGAAGTCGTGTGTCAGTTGATAGCATCGCAGGGTTGAATCCGATTCCACGCCGTCCATTGCTGCCGTCGGCGTGATCAGCCGAAGTTCTCCATCGAGAGCTTCGATCAATTCTTCAAAGGTTTCATCATCCAGTGATGCCACCTGCTGAAGCCGGTCAATGTCTTTCATTTGACCTTTGATTTTCGTGCCGCGATCAGGCAGCAATTCAGCCAAAACCGCTTTCGCGGGATCACGCAAACGACGATGGTGCGGCGATGCGTTTGATCCTTCAAACGTTGATTGTAGATACCCGATGTCGATGCCTTCGGTGCCACCAAATTCCGCCAGCGTCTTCAAGTTCCATTCGCGTCCCTTCAGCATCTGCGCCAGAACGGCCAAGTGAATTGAAATCACCTTTCCGCTTTCTTGAACGGCGTCAACGATGGAATCGATGAACCTTTTTTGCTCGTTCGTGATTCGACTCAAATCATTGGGCAGGCAACCATACGCTCGACCAAATTCGGTCAAGACATAGCGTGCGTGACGCAAGTCGAATCGATCCACCGCGATACAGTTGACGTCCTGAACCAGTCGCAAATCCAGTTCGTGAAAGAATTGCGTGGCAGGCATCCAAAAGTCGTCTCGGATCAACAGCATGCATTGCACGTTGGCTCCGTCGCACTGCCGAATTGCATCGACAAGCACCTCGTCTCGAATTTTTGGATGGGCGTGCAACCATTGTTCAAATTGGTCCACGATGACCAACACTTTCTTGCCGCCGCTAACGCCCTTTTTTCGCAACGACGACATTGCGCCAATGAGCGTTGACTCAGCCGCCGTGCTCGAGTCCAGCTTCTGAAGAGCAGAGAGGAGCCGTGATTCGGTGTGCTTCGCGTTGGCTTCCACGAGGACGACTTCGACCGATGGGTCCAAAAGCGGAACCAATCCAGCCTGCATCAGCGAAGACTTTCCGGAACCAGACGGCCCATAGATCAATGCGACGCGAAAAGCATCTTCGGCTTCGCGAGCATCGATTCGAATCTTGAGCTGACGCAGAACTTCGGGAACTCCATGCGCGTCTCGGGCTCCCGGAACCAATTGCAAGAAGAACCGGCGGTCGTGGCGGTCAAACGCTCGCAATCCTTTTGGGATGATGCGTGATTCTGATTCATCGCCCACCGCATTTGCCTGGACGCCCGGCGGTGCCCACTGATTAGCAACCGCCACGAACTTCGCCGATAATTCATCGGTGTAGTCGGCGGTGGTTTCATCCAACTGAAACGTGCGAAGATCGGCAGCCATCGCGGCGGCGTTGGGATAACGATCCGACACCCGTTGGGCCAATGCCTTCAAACAGATGCGTTCGAGCTCGACCGGCAGTTGCGGGTTGAACTGCCGAAGCGGCGTTGGCTCGGCACGAACGATGTCCTGCAACAATTGTTGGCTGGATCCACCACCGAATGGCCGACGACCAACCAGCAGTTCATACAGCACAATCCCCAACGCGAAAATGTCGGCGCGACCGTCGACGAGGTGCCCCTCACCGCGAGCCTGCTCTGGACTCATGTAGGAATACGTTCCGATCAGTAACCCAGCTCGGGTTGGACGCGGCGCGTCATCGCTCATCGCCAGCCCAAAATCCGTCAACCAAGCCCGATCCTGCGTGTCGATCAGGATGTTGCTTGGTTTGACATCACGGTGCACCAGGCCGTGGGAATGGGCGTGCCCCAAGGCATCGGCGATCGATGCGGTCCAAACCAGACCTTCCTCAAGCGTCGGCTTCGCCTTGAGGATTCGCTCTCGGAGATCAACACCTTGAATGAATCGCGAGACGACAAAGAACGGGAACTGGTCCGATTTGCCAACGTCGTAGACCGGAACAATGTTCGGGTGATCCAGCTTCGCGACCATCCGTGCTTCGGACGACCACTGAAATTCATCGTTGACGTCTTCCAGAGTTCGCAGCGGAACTTTGATTGCGACGTCGCGATTGAGCGACTCGTCTTTTGCGTGAAAGACTGAGCCGAATCCACCGCTCCCGATGCGTCGAACGACCCGATAGCGCCCAATCCAGTCAGGCGTTTCGATCTGGGGCAACGCCTTTCCAGAAGCAACGGTCGCGTCAACCTGCGACGCCCCGGAGGGACGCCGAGTGTTGCCAGGTTGAGTCGCGCTTGGAAGGTCCGATTCGGAAGTCAAACCTTCATCCTCATTGATAGTGCCAACAAACCGCGGATGGTGGGATGCACCGAGTTCCGCAGGTGTCTAGCTTACCCCACTTCGACGTCCAGAGTGTTGTGTTGGCACGAAAATGAGACGGTGAGAACTTTCGACCGAACTACGGACGACCGAATCGCAGAAAGTAATTCTCGTCAAAGCCATCCAGCTTGACTTCTTCTCGAAACACAAATCCAGCGGCTTCGATCTCTTCGCGGAATGTTTCCTTGCCGGCTCGCACGTGACCCATCGTCCATTCTCGGGACTTGCCTTCGATTCGCTCGAAGTCGATCACAACCAGTTGCCCGCCGGGCTTCATTGCATCGAAGATCGACTTCAACGAATTCGCGGGATACTCGAAGTGATGGTAAACATCACACACAAACGCCGCCGTGATGCTGTTCGGCGGAAGACAAATGTCGTCGGGCAATCCGAGCACGGGTGTGACATTGCCGAGACGTTTCAATTCGGAAATTCGGCTCACACGCTGGACAAACTTGGGCGCGATATCAATCGCGAAAACCCAGCCGTCTTTTCCGACGGCATCACTGAACGGTTCCACAAACAAACCGGTCCCGGTGCCAATGTCCGCCACCTGATCGCCGGGCTTCAAGTTCATTGCCGCGACGATCTCGTCTTTGGCCGCGTAGACTTCGCGGCTTTCTACTTCAAAGCGTTGCAACCAAGCATCGACGTCCAATTCGGGATCCAGGAAAGCATCGTTGATGCCTGGATTGATCGAATCGGTCACCGTTTCTTGTGCTTGCGAGTTGTTCGCAGGCACACAACAAATCACCGCGAGAATCGCGATGCAAAAGCGTTGCAACGTCATCGTTTTCAGTCCAATGCTTTGAAGCGGATGTCTTTGAACTCAGCCCACATTGGTTTGCCAGCGTGCAGTTGCAACGCCAGTTTGCCATCGAGCAATGCCAACTCAGGTTGCTCGTCGGTGAAGTCGAGGATCAGCTTTCCATTCATAAAGTGCTGGATGTGGTTGCCTTTGCCAATGATGACGACTTCGTTCCAGCCATCCAAGTTGAACAGCTCTTGGAACTCGGCTTCATCCATGAAGTTCTCCAGGACTTTCTTCTTTCCGTCCTTCCAAACAGCCTTTTCCCCGACCATGCAAATACGGCCGCGACGTCCGCCTTCGTCGTAGATGAATCCCGCGATGTTGGGGAACTTCATCTCGTTGCGAAGTTCGTGCTGGTACCCGCGGACAACCCACTTGTTGCGAGCCGATTTGTCGGTGATGTGCTTGGATCGATACTGAATTCCGGAGTTGTTGGTCGCGTTGCAACGGAACGATAGGCGAACTTCGAAGTTCTTGGTGTTGCCGTCTTCCCAGATCAGAAACGTGTTGCCGTTGGCTTTGTTTTCAGGGGTGGTTTCGCCATGGATGACGCCGTCGCGAACCGACCACAAGCGATCATCGCCGCTCCATCCGGTCAGATCTTTACCGTTGAAGATTGAAGTCAAACCGCTTTCGGCGGGTGCCGTGACGGGCGATTCAGCGCGAACGGAGGCGACATTGGCCCAAGCCATTGCGAGGCAAAATGCAATCGTCGTCAACTTGTTGGGAGCCAGGGTGTTTGCGAAAAGCAATTTCGTCATCGAGGTGGGATCCAAAGGGAGGGAGGGGAAGGCGGAGATCAAATTTGATGCTCGAGAGTATGATTGAACGGAACGCCGTCGCCAACCATCGGGGCTTTCGCGGTCGAAATTCTTTGTTCGCTGAGAGTTTGCCGCCACAAGGCGAAAACTAGTCGTCTGAACAACTGCAGTCAGGAACCGCAGTCAGGATCGCCGGCGGCTGACCAATCCCGACGAGCCCAAAACGGCGTTATCGAAATGATTTCCCGCCCTGAAAACATGCCCGCATAGTTCGCCCAATCGCCTCAGGCAGATTGTCTTGAGCAGCGTTTGGCATATTCTAACCGAATGCCTGGTCCCAGAATTGCTTCGTGCAATTCTTTCGGCCAAAGTGCCGCCTAGGCGAACCACGGGTTCGACTCGCATGGTTGCGAGGCCTGAACGATCTGCACCGGCCGCTGCTGACGCGGGGCCAACCGACGGACTTTGGTCCGAGAGGTTCACGGTGGAGTACTTTCAAACAAGGAATGATGCCAATGTCCGATTCGACTCCAATTCAGAATGCGATCATCCCATCGCAGAATGTGACTCGCCCGGACCCAGTCGTCATCGCGAAAGATTCTCCGGAGCCGACCGAGACGCTCTACTGTGAAGACCTGCAAGTTGGCGACGAGTGGCTGAGTCCCTGGCGAACCATTTCAGCAAACGATGTCCGAGCGTTTTCTGAACTGACGGGCGACTTTGATCCACTGCATGACGAAGACGAGAACGGCGAGAGCCTCATGCCGAAATCTCCGTTTGGTCGACCGGTCGCACACGGGTTGTTGGGATTAAGCGTGCTGGCGGGTTTGTCGACTGAATATCCACGAGCCGCAACGTTGGCATTGGTATCGGTCAGCGATTGGAACTTCGACAATCCGGTCTTTTTCGGTGAACGAGTTCGCGTGATCACGACCGTCGAATCCACCGAAGCCCACGGACGTCGAGCGGCAAAGGTCACATGGCATCGCCAATTGATCAGCGACGATGGCAGAACTTTGCAACAAGGCAAATTTGTGACCTTGGTCGCATCGAACAAACGCTACCGTCGACAACCTCGCTGATACATATCACCGGCGACACTTCTACCTGCCGGACAACCAGCCGAGCTATTCACGGCTGAATCGGTCCGCGGCGAAGCAAGCCAGCGTTGCAAGCGTGGCGGTCGGATTACCGGTCGTGGGCTCTGCCAAGACCGACGCATCCACGATTCGCAAGTTGGACATTCCGCGAACATAGAAGTCGGAGTCCACGACGCTTCCCAGGGCACAAGTTCCGGCGGGGTGATAAAGCGTTTGTGAATAGCGGGCCATCGCCGCACAAATCGCATCGTCGGTTTGTCGCTTTGCCCCCGGAATCATCTCGGATCGAAGCCACTGGTCGAGTCCCGATTGCTTCACCAGCCCACGGACCCAGCGAACTCCTTCGAGCAACTCGACTCGATCACGATCATGGTTCCAATACCCAGCATCGATGATCGTCTCATCGGCACTCCACTGGATGCGACCTCTTGATCGCGGACGCGTCACGTTGACGCCGATCGTCATCGCCGCGCGGCGAGTGTCTTTGGGGAACCGAAGGTAATCGGTTGGTGTCACGTGCAATTGCAACCGTTGCTCCGCATCCAGGCCACCACACTCGGCAATATTGCAAGCGATCGGACCGCCGCCGGTGTGTTGCCACTGCGCCAAAGCCGACATTTCAGGCATTGCGTCGGAGAACACGCAACCATCGTGCGAATAAACAACGGGCATGATCAGATGGTCGTGCAGGTTGTCACCGACATTTGAATCATCGACCCCACTTCGATGCAGCAAAGTTGGCGATCCGATCGCGCCGAGCGCCGAAACAACTTCGACATCCTTCGCGACTGAACTCGTCCCTCCGTCAGCCCATTCAATCCCGGTGACCGTGCCATCCTCGATTCGCAGCGACGACACGCCTGCGCGGACGATTCGAATCAGATTCGCCGCATCGGGATTGGTGCGTTGCAAGTCCGCGATTGCATTGGCCGCCGTCCATCGCCGTCCGTTTCGATTCAGCCGATCGTAGACGTGGAAGTCTTGATCCGAATCATCCGAAACGGAATCCAAAAACGCCCGGCTGGTCGGACTGATCCAACGAGCACGCTCGGGCCGAACGATTTCAAGAGCCTGCTCGAAAGCCGCACGAAGTTGTCGCTCCGTGTCATCTTTCGCGCCGTCGTTCGGTAGTCGTTCCGCAACAAGCGACTGGGCCAACGATCGGAAGTCGGAATCGGTTGGCGGGAACCAAATCATCGAGTTGATCCGGCCGCTGCCACCCAAACCTTTTCCGCGTGGCCAGGGAATCGACCGACCAGCCAACTCGGCCGAGGGCTGAGTTTGGTATTGGTAGTCCGCTTCTCCGCCAAGCAAACGCAACCAACGAATCGGGCGTTGCTCGTCGCATTGAGGAACATCACCGCATGGAGCTTCGATAACCCACACGCGTGGAGCGTCGGAACCCAACCGAGATTGGAGTGATTTCGCGAGCTCATGAGCCAGGACCAGGCCGCACAAACCGCCGCCCAGAATCACGGTTCCGTCAGAAAACTGATCCGGTCGTTCCACCTCCATCGGTTTCATTCCGTTGGAGTTTGCAAACCCTCGGGCAGGATGCCTTGCTCGACTTCATCATCCCACTCGTTCATCAACGGCCAGTCTTCCGCGAGCGTTCCGAAATCGGCCATGTGCAGGTAGCCACTGACCCGCTCGATAACTTTGTCCAGCATCGCGTTGTCTTTCGCGAACACTGGGCCGTGGCTGGGTGCCAACCACTTCACATCGCTATCGCGGATGCGGGTGAGCGATTTGATGAACGAACGGATGTCGCTTCCGTGGTGAGCATCGATCGCGCCGATGCAACCGTCGCGGTACAGGTTGTCACCGGACAACAGCACGTCGCCAATTCGGAACGCCAGTTGGCTGTCGGTATGTCCGGGCGTGTGCCAGACTTCGATTTCCTTTTTGCCGACGGTGATGATGTCTCCGTCGTTGATTTGGTTTTCGATCTCAACGGGCGGCATCGCCATCTTTAGGTTTTGTGCTTCGATCACCGCCAACGTTTTGAGGGTGTCACCCGTTGTCAGTGGCTCCACCGCGTTGGGATGCGCCGAGATGGTCGTCTTCAGGATTTGCTTGGCTTTGGCCAAACCCTGGATGTGGTCGACGTCGGCATGGGTAGCGACCAGCGTTTTGCAACGCGAAAGCGGAAAGTCCAATCCGCGAATGATTTCGACGAAGTCATCGACGGTCTCTTCGTAACCAATGTCGATCAGGATCCATTCATCAAAATCATGGACCAAGTAGACGTTGCAACCAAGCACTTCGCCGGCTTGGAAGTTCAACTCGATCACGCCGGGAAACAGGGGTTTTCTTGCGAGCATGTTGGGTTGCGAAAAGACGGAGCGGACGGAGAAAAGCAGTCGCCGAGGCGGACTCCGGAGCGAATGTTGTAGGGCTAATCCCGGATTTTGTCACTGCCCATCTCGCACCCCAAATCGGTTCGAGTCACCTTGCGTGCACTCCGTTACCAGCGACACTGGGGCGACGCCTTCGGTGCGAGCCATGGTCGAGGGCCAGCGGTGCAAAACACACGCACGCGGCATCGGTGTCGACCGAGCCCGAAACTACCGGATTGAGGACCATGCTTCACGCCATCGTTTTTGTTTGCGCATTGTTGCTTGTTGGCGTTTGGTTGCGTCAACAAGTCGCATGGTTTCGGCTGGGATTGATCCCCGCATCCTTGATCGCCGGCTTTCTCGGTTTGGCGGTCATCCAGTGGTTTCGCTGGAATGAACGCGACACGATGGAGCCCATAGCATCCGCCCTGGGGCCTTGGCCTTCGACGCTGATCGCCGTCGTTTTCGCCGCGATGTTGCTAGGGAAAAGCGACAAGGATTCATCGTCGACCAACCGGCATTTGGTTCGAGACGTCATGCAACAAGGCCTGATGGTTTGGATCATCGTGCTCGGCCAAACCGTGGTGGGACTTTGGGTGACTTGGTTGTGGGTCGGACCGCAGTTCGATTTGCCATCTTCCGCTGGCATGTTGATCGAAACCGGCTTCGCTGGCGGTCATGGCACCGCCGCGGCGATGGGCGACGTATTCAACCACGCTTCAATCGCTTGGGACGAAGGACTGGATTTGGGCGTCATGATGGCGACCGGTGGTCTGGTCTACGGATTGGTTTCCGGCATCATTTGGATTCAATTGGCCGTCCGACTGGGATGGATCCAAGTTGAAAGTTCCACCGAAGAATCGAACGCGGACACACCCCGAACCGAAAACGAATCCAACGAGCCACGGCCGAAAACACAATCCGAACCAGCTTCGCTAGGCCGGGCACGGATCGACGGGAGCGTGATTGATCCGCTGCTGTTGCAAATCATTTGGCTGGCACTCGCGATGGGCATCGGCGTCGCGATGCAGTCCGGCGTCGGCTGGGTCGCTGAAGCTTTCGGCACCGATTCGGCCGTCCAAGCCGCTGATCTGCCCCCGACTGAGCTGAACACGCCTGAGCTGTCTGCAGCTGAAACCGGCGAACCTGCTGATGCGGGTGAGTCTCAACTGCGATCTCGATTGACATTGGCCAGCATCGTTGGGTCTTTTCCTTTATTCATTTACACTTTGTTCGGTGGTTTGGTCGTCCGGTTGCTGCTCCGAGCGATCGGGCAAGTCCGTTTGATTGACGAGACGACGATCCACCGGATATCCGGCACATCGATGGACTTGTTGGTCGTCGCCGCCGTCGCGACTCTGAATTTGGCCGCCGTGGCGTCTTTGTGGGTGCCTTTGGCCATTCTCTTTGTGGCCGGATCGATCTGGTCAACGTTTTGCCTGCTGTTTCTTTCCAGAAAAATCCTGCCCGCCGAAAAGTGGTTTCCTCTGGGGCTGATCAACTTTGGAATGTCGACCGGCACGACGGCGACCGGATTTGTGCTGTTGCGAGTCGTCGACCCCGATCTGAAGTCCGGAGCGGCCGAGGATTACGCGTTGGCGGCTCCTTTGTCAGCACCCTTCGTTGGCGGTGGCATGATCACCGTTGCGATGCCATTGGTTGTCCTTTCCCGAGTTTCCATTGTTTGGCCAGCCCTATTGCTGGCGACTTTGCTGGTGGTGCTGATCGTTCTGGGGATTCGATCGAGACGATCCCGCTGACCCTTCGAAACCGTCGTTTGACCCGCCCGATTGGTGGCGGGTTTGGCAAACCAGGCAGTTCAGCGAATTGCGTTCTCGCCTCTCATCGGTAGACTGTAGTTTCCTCGCCCCAGCGATCACCTCATTGCAGATTTCATGGCTGAATTGAATCACGAATGCGGCGTTGCCGCGATCTACCACCTTTCTGGTCGCGGGCGCAGCCCGGTGTGCACGGACGATGGACCGCGACAAATTTCGCGTCTGTTGCCCCGCATGTTGCTGGACATCCAAAATCGCGGGCAACTTGCCGCTGGAATGTCGACCTTCGACCCTGATCGTCCCGCGCTACTGAAAACGCGTCGCGACGTCGGAACGGTGACCGAAGTCTTCCGCCTGAACCATCGGGCCAAAGCCGAATCGCTGATGAAATCGCTGGCGGGACGCGCCGCGATCGGACACGTTCGCTACGCCACCTGTGGTGCCGATGACCGAAACTACGCTCAACCATTCGAGCGACGGCACATCCACAAACGCAAATGGTTCAGCTTCTGCTTCAATGGCCAACTGGCCAACTACACGCTTCTGAAGCAACGGTTGCTCGCCGATGGCGACCACCACCTGGCGCTCGACACCGACACGGAGATCATTCTCCACGAGATCGCTCGTTTGCTTTCTCAGTCGCAAGAACGAGTCGACTGGATCGACGTGCTGAAACAAGTCACTGCCGGTTTCGACGGTGCCTACTCAATGGCCTTGTTGACCGCAGAAGGCGAGATGTTGGTCGCTCGCGACCCGCTGGGCATCAAACCCATGTGCTACATCCACGAAGGCCCGCTGTTTGCCTGTGCCAGCGAAAGCGTCGCACTTTTGAACCTCGGGTTTGAACCGGATCAAATTCAATCGTTGCCACCCGGTCACGCGATCTTGATCGATCCGGACGAAGGTTTCCGAATGGAACGATTCGCGGAACCGGAAACACCCAAGCATTGCTTCTTTGAGTGGATCTACTTCGCCAACGTCGCCAGCACACTGGATGACCGAAGCGTCTACCTTTCGCGAACCAACTTGGGACGTGAGCTGGCTACTGCGGAACGTGAGTTTGGTCGTGTTCCATTGGACGATCCGGACACGATCATCGTTCCGGTTCCTGACACCAGCAAAGCTGCTGCGGACTCGATGGCCTATGAGTTGTCGATCCCATGCCGCGAAGGATTGATCCGCAACCGATATGCCGGTCGGACGTTCATCGAAGGCGGCCGCGCTCGCAAAGCCAAGGCGGCTGCCAAGTACACGCCGCTTCGCGAAGTCTTGCAAGGCAAACGCGTCATCCTGGTCGAGGACTCAATCGTCCGAAGCACGACGATGAATGCACTCTTGGATCGAATCCGTGACGTTGGCGGTGCAAAGGAAATCCACGTTCGTGTGGCTTGCCCACCAATTGTTGCTCCGTGTTTCTACGGCATCGACATGAGCACGATCGATCAATTGATCGCACCGAAGTACTTCTCGTTGACCGGCGAGTTGGACGAAGAATCACAGCAACGAATGGCTGACGATCTCGGTGCGGATTCGCTGCAATACTTGCCAGTGTCCGCGATCGCACGAGCCATCAATTTGCCGGAGGAACACCTCTGTCAGGCCTGCGTGACCGGAAAATACCCAACGCCGATCGGCCAGCATCTGTACCAGATCGCTTGCGACAATCGTGGGGCTCGAGTCAACAACCAACGCACGTACGAACAACTCGCTGCCGCGGTCGCGGGCCAGTGAGTGAGGCTGCTTGCGAATCAGCTTGGTTGCGAGCCGGGCTGATTGCAGGGCATAGAATTCGATCGAGAGCTTGATCGAAGAAGATCAGCTCTCGGGGTTCATCTCAATCTGACGGTTCAACTCAGGCGACGCCGATGGCTTCGCCTGCGACGTTGCCTGAGTGTTGCGACTGCCGATACCATACTCCAAAAGGTGCTTGGTGATCTTCGCCGCATGCACGTGGCAATTTTCCAAGAACACTTGGTACTTGCTGCTCTGCGTGCCACCGACGGCGGTTCCAGCGACGTAGACTCCCGGCAATTCGGTTTCCATTGTCTCGTCGTCGTAAATTGGCTTGCCACCGGGATCTTCCATTCGGATCCCCAATTGCTTGAACAAGGTCTTGTCTTGTTCGTAGCCAATCAGCGTTAGCACGTCGTCAAAATGCATGTGCAACGTGTGATGCCGACCGTCAGGCAACGTCTGGTCCAAGTCGACTCGGTCGGGTGTGATCGCGGTCACACGACTCTCAAACAACGCTTCGATCGCTTTGCTTCGAATCAGTCCATCGATCTCCGGCCGCAGCCAGTACTTGATGCTCGTCTCAGGCAATTCCTCTCGGTGATAGCTCAGCGTGACTTTCGCGCCGACGCGGTGCAATCGGATCGCCGCTTCGACCGCACTGTTGCGACCGCCGACGATCAACACTCGGCGTCCGTGATAGTGGTGAGCCTCTCGCAAGTAACCATCGACGTGCGGTAAATCTTCGCCGGGAACGTTCAATCGATTGGGATGGTCCGTTCCACCGATTGCCAGCACCACCGCCGACGCTTCGATCCATTTCGAGCGAACTTGGACCTGCCAACGACGAGGGTCATCCGGGCGGGCTTCGATCTTGTCGACCTTTGAAAACGTTTCCACCGGAACTCGAAACTGGTCAACGACACTTCGTAAGTAAGTGAGATACTCTTCCCGACTCGCCTTCGCCTGGTCAATTGTGTTCAGCGGAACGCCGGCGATAGAGATACGGTCGTTGCTGCTGAACCATCGTGTTTGAGGTGCCCACCACGAGATCGTGTGTCCGAGCGGGCCGGCTTCAAACACCACCGCGTCGATTCCGTTTCGACGCATCTCGATCGCCGTTTCGATTCCGATGGGCCCGCCACCAACCACCACCACGTCGCAAACGCGATTGGGTTCATGCGGTGCAGGATCGATGGATTCAGATGGTTTCACGAGTCAGTCTGTGGTTGAACAATTGAATTGATTTCGCGAGATCACAATTTCAAACTCGCGAATCTCATTTTCGTGACGTGGCAACCGTCCGGAACGCGATGAATCCGATGACGATCAAACCCGCTATAGTTTAGCAAAATTCGGGTTGGTTCGAATCGTTTTTTGAATCACCGCTTGTTTCAACTCTCTGCCACCTGCACGAGCGATTCTCATGATGCAACTTGGTTTTGTCAGCGCCATCTTGCCGGAATACGATCTGGAAGAAGTCTTCGCCGTCGCGAGCCAGTGCGGCTACGAATGCGTCGAGGTCATGTGTTGGCCGCCCGGGAAAGCCGAACGGCGGTACGCGGGCACGACGCACATCGACGTCAGTGACTTGACCGACAAACGCATCGAAGAGATCCAGTCGCTTTGCCAGCGGTACGATGTCGCGATTAGTTCTCTGGGCTACTACCCCAACCCATTGTCGCCTGACGAATCCGAGTCAAACGTCGCAGCGGAACATTTGATCCGGCTGATCGAGGCATCTTCTCAACTGGGAATTGGCCGAGTGACCACTTTCGTCGGCCGCGACCCGAAGAAAACGATCGATGACAACTGGCCCCGATTTGAAAACGTGTGGGGACCAATCATCGAAGCAGCCGAAAAGTTCGATGTTCGCATCGGCATCGAAAACTGCCCCATGTTCTTCGGTGACGACGAATGGCCTGGCGGAAAGAACTTGGCGATCAGTCCGGCGGTGTGGCGACGAATGTTTGAGACGTTCCCAAGTGAGCACTTCGGCCTGAACTACGATCCGTCCCATCCTGTGTTCATGCACATGGATTACCTGACACCAATGCGGGCCTTCGCCGATCGATTGGTTCATGTCCACGCGAAAGATGTTCGCGTTGACCAAGTCATGCTCGACCAAGTCGGAGTGTTTGCCAATCCAAATGAGTGGCACACTCCGAAGCTACCGGGCCTTGGTCAAGTCGACTGGGGTCAGTTCTTTTCGATTCTGACCGACACCGGGTACAGCGGACCGGTCTGCGTCGAAGTCGAAGACCGGTCCTACGAAGGTTCGATCGAGAACCGAATTCGAGCCCTCAAACAAAGCCACGACTACCTGCGGAATTACTTGCCGAGGATGTAGCCTGTCGCCCCGGGCGGGTCCGTCGTGAGGATGCGGTGGGTGGATTGCAAAGTGCAAATTGATCAATGCGAATTGCAAAGTATTTCCGGTCTGGCAAGCCACCTGTTTCACCGACCTGCGATTGCCATTTTGCAATGTCCATTTTGCAATTTGCAATCACCTCGCCCCACATTGCGATCACGCCACATCGCCCCGGATAAGGCCGTCGTGGGAGATGCAGCGTTGTTGCGCCGCGTACGCGATCGCTTGAAAGTGAACTCGGTGCGAGAGGGCTTGGCGAGTGAACGCTGCCCGACGGAACAGTTGGGGACAACTGTTCTACTCTGGTGCTGCGTTTGTGCTCAATGACCTTCAAGAGCTTCCCAACGCTCATACGCCTGAGCGAGTTCCTCTTCCTTCGCCTTCAACTCTTCGCTCTTTTGGGCGATCACATCGCCACCGGATTGATAGAACTCCGGAGCCGCCATCTCTTCGTGGATCGCGGCGATCTCGGCCTCAAGTTTCTCGATCTTCCCTGGCAACAACTTCAATTCGCGTTGATCGTTGTACGAAAGCTTGACCGCCTTGGCGGCAGGCTTCGCAGCGGCACTTTTCTTGGCGTCCGGATTTGAAGTCGCCTTCTTGCCGCTCGCTTTTCCCGCACCCGATTCAGCGCGTCGTCGTTTGGCAACGGCTTCCCATTCGTCGTAACCGCCAACGTATTCGTTGACGATTCCCGGATCGGAATCGTCATCGAACACTAGCGTGCTGGTCACGACATTGTTCAAGAACGTCCGGTCGTGGCTGACCATCAACAACGTGCCATCGAATCCAACCAATTGCTCTTCGAGCAACTCCAGCGTTTCGGCATCCAAGTCGTTTGTCGGTTCGTCCAGCACGATGACATTGGCGGGCTGAGTCATCAGCTTGGCCAACAAAGCGCGGTTGCGTTCTCCACCGGACAAAAACTTGACCTGAGTCCGAGCTCGCTCGGGCGTGAACAGGTAATCCTGCAAATATCCCATGATGTGCTTGGTCGCGTTACCAACTTGGATCTTGTCACTGCCCTCGCCGACGTTCTCTTGAACGGTGAGCTCTGGATCCAGCGTGTCTCGTAATTGATCAAAGTAGGCGATCTTCAGATTGGTTCCCAATCGCACTGAACCCGACGTTGGTTCCAGCTTGCCCAAAATCAACTTCAACAACGTCGACTTACCAGCTCCGTTGGGCCCGATGATTCCGATCTTGTCTCCACGCATGATCAACGACGTGAAGTCGCGAATGATCACTCGGTCGGTTCCGGGATAAGTGAACGAGACATCGTCGAGCTTGGTGACCAACGCACCGCCGCGCTCAGCGACTTGCAGATTGAGTTTGGCTTTGCCCTCGACGCTGCGCCGTTGATTGGCCTCGTTCCGCATCGCCTTCAGAGCCCGCACACGGCCTTCGTTGCGTGTCCGGCGAGCCTTGATGCCCTGACGAATCCAGACTTCTTCTTCAGCGAGACGTTTGTCGAACAGAGCGTTTTGTTTCTCTTCCGCATCCAAGGCGGCAGCTTTGCGTTGCAGAAACGTTTGGTAGTCGCATGTCCAATCGAACAAACGTCCGCGATCGATTTCCCAAATTCGGTTGGCGAGCGATTGCAGAAACGACCGGTCGTGAGTGATGAACATCAGCGTGCCCGACCATCGACTCAGAAAGTCTTCGAGCCAAATGATGGACTGGATGTCCAAGTGGTTCGTCGGCTCGTCGAGCAACAGCATGTCAGGTTCACTGGCGATGGCACGCGCCAACAACACTCGTCGCCGCATACCACTGGACAAACTTTCGAACGCCGTCGACGGATTCAGATTCATCCGCGAAAGCGTTTCTTCGATCTTTTGCTCGATCTCCCATGGTTCCCACGTGCCATGGTCGGTCGGTCCGAGCGCCGTCCCTAACCCGGCGGTCGTTCCCATTTTCGAGAACTCTTCCGCTGGCAACGTCATGATGTCTTGGACGGTCCCTTTGACATTTTGCGGAACGTCCTGAGTCAGCCGAGCCAAGCGAACATTCGGGTCCAAAATCACTTGCCCGTTGTCCGGCGTGACGTCGCCCGACAACATCTTCAGCAACGTCGTCTTGCCCGCTCCATTGCGACCGAGCAAACCAATCCGCTGCCCTCGTTCGATACGTGCGGAAACCCCGTCCAGCAAAGCCGGACCGCGAAAACCGATTGTCAAATCATCCAGTGAAATCATACTGTCGCGGTGCTTTCGGTAGCGTCGTTGGTGGAATCGTCCATGGATTCACGGAAGAGGTCTGCGATCACGTCTTCGAGTGGCGGGTCTTCGACGACCACGTCCTCGATTGCATGATCTCGCAATGTTTCAGCCAGCAGCTTGGGCACGTCGGCCCGCGGAACGCGATAGGTCAACTTCGGCCAATTTTCGTCGACTACTTCGCCGAGACGTTCAGGTCGGGTCAAGTTCTCCGACGCCGCGAATTGCAGCGTGACCAGTTTGTAACCGCTGAATTTGTCGACGATGCCTGACAGCGAACCGTCGTACTGAATCGTGCCTTGAGCAATCACGACGACACGACGGCACAATGCCGCGACGTCCTTCATGTAGTGGCTGGTCAGTAGGATCGTGATCTTGCGTTTCTCTTGGTAGTACCGCAGGAACTTCTGAATGTTGTGTTGGGCGATCACGTCCAGGCCGATCGTCGGCTCGTCCAGGAACAACACCTCGGGACTGTGCAGCAACGCCGCGATCAGTTCCATCTTCATGCGTTCCCCGAGCGACAATTCTCGAACGGGTTGATCCAGCAAACGAGTCACGTCGAGCAGATCGCTGATCTCATCCAAACGCGTTTTGAATTCGCCTTCGGGAATCCCATAGATGTGCTGATGCAACCGATAAGATTCGCGGGCCGGCAAATCCCACCACAGTTGATTTTTTTGGCCCATCACCAAAGCAAACCGGCGGCGGTATCCGTCCTTGCGTTCCCACGGGACATAGCCCATGACGCTGGCGGTGCCCGAGGTCGGTTGAATGACTCCGCTCAACAATTTCAGCGTCGTTGTTTTGCCAGCACCGTTGGGTCCCAAGAAGGCGACAAACTCGCCTTGTTCGACCTGCAGATCGATCCCACGAACAGCGGTGACTTCTCGGAATTCTCGCTTGAACAATCCGCGTATGCTGCCGCCGATCCCTTCGCGTTTTTGGTAAACGCGGTACTTCTTTGTCAAATCGCGGACTTCAATGATCGACATGAGTTGGACTTGCAGGAAGAGGTGCGATTGCGGTCGCAAAAACCGGCCATTGTAAGGACAGTTTGCAATCCCGCGAGGCGGCACCCACCCTCAGTGAACACGCTTTTGCGATTCCCCCGCAAATTGGGTGAATCAGTCCCAAACCATCTCGATTCGCGACGTTTTGCTCGACAAGCGATCAAACAATTCGCTGGCGATTGGACGCGGCAACATGGGCAGTCTGTAAACGTGGTCCGCTGGACCAGCCGCCGCGGTGTCGATTCGAAGCGTTTGCATGTCCCAGCGGCGATCAAATGGCGTTTCCGAACAACTGACGGATTGGATTCGATCGTAGAACGTGCAGCTCACCTTTCGATCCCAAAATCCTTCGCGAATGACGACGCCTTCTCCCGATGGCAATTCAGCGAATCCAAAGTGACGATGTCGACGCTGAGCAACCCAAATGTTCAGCGGGATCAGAACCACGGCGACCAGCACCCCCAGCGTCCACGCATACGGAAATTCAAACAATAGAAATGCCAGACCACCGGCGAGGATGCTGATGCCCTGAGCCCGTAGACTGGATTTCCGCCGCATCCGTTTGAGTGCCCGTCGGTCGAGCGATTGCCACTCCAGCGAACTCTCCGACCATTCCAGTCCCGGTCGCAGTTGCTCCACCAATTCATCCAGAAGTGACTCGGGGATGACTGGTACGAACCAGCGACGAGTGACCGTCGTCGCCGCGTCTTCGTTTTGCTTGCCGGCACCTCCGGCGGTTTCAATTCGGATCGACGCGAGTTTCATCCATCGCAGCAACGGCGAGCGATGGATGCTGATCCACTGAATGCGACGTCGCGGAACCGTGGCCGAAACTTTCGTCAGCAAGCCACATGACAGATGCAAGTTTTCGTCTCGCAGTTCTAAACGGTACCCATGGAACCGAAGCACATACCAGGCGATCCCCAGCAAACGGATCAACACGAGGACGAGAACCAACGCTCCAACCCAAACCAGCCAAGATTCCCACCAGTTCGCCTGTGATCGAGCGATCTCCATTTCGCGACTGGACGGTATGTTTCTCACGATCCGGAGAACAAACTGGTTGTCATTGCCCATCTGCTGCGAAAGGATCCCGATGACGATCCCGACCATCACGAAACCGCGATTGCTGGCCAATCCCGCTTGAACCAACCACTTCAGCGGAATCTGCAGCAAGGTTGTCGATGCGGAGACTGGCGCCGTGATCGCTGGCGACGATCCGTTTGTCAAAGTCGCTGATTCGGGGATGGCGCCCGTCCCCATCGCAGCTTGGCTTGCCGCCTCAGAAGACACGCCTTTGCGAGCCGATTCGATTTGCTCTCGCAGCAATTCGACATCGTTTAGAGAAAGAACTTTCAAAATCGCTTCGGGTTCTGTGCCGCTGGCCGTTTCAACTCGAACCTCCGCCACGCCAAAGATGCGATGAAATAGGTTTTGGACGAGATCGACATTTTGTATGCGAGCGACCGGAACGTTGCGTTTGGATTTGAAGAACACACCCGACGTCACCACCAACTCTCCATCCGCCAACTGGTAACGATAGAACCAGTACCGAACGAATCCGATCACGGCGAACACCGCCATCGTCATGCCGAGAAAGCCCCACGCACCAATGAACCCCAACCAATTCGATTGAGATCCATTCCACGCGACAAGTGCGAGCGGGATGATGGTGTGCTTTGAGATTGCGACGGTTTGAAAAACAATCGAAATCGGATGCAGCGGTTTCGGTCCTGGACTCATGGTGTCACCGGCGATTCAGGCGGTGTGTGCATGGCCCAGCGACCGCCAGTCAAAGCGTCTCGCAATTGCTCGGCGGTTTCCGATTTCAAGTTTTCAAGTTGGACCGATGAGTTCTTTGTTCCCGCCGTGTGAATGACCAGGGTCGCGAGCGAGTACATCCGCTGCAGAGGGCCTTGCTCGATGTCACTGTGCTGCATTCGCGAATGCGGAATCACGATTCGGTGACGCCACCATACGCCTCGCCGGATTTCCAAGCCGTGTTCGCTGATTCTCCACGAAGCACACCGGTGCGCGGCCTTTGGATAAAACCATGCCGCGTAAACGACAAGGGCGAGAAGCAGCAGGCAACCAGCCACAGCCCACGCCCAAACGTCGAGCGTGGCTGACGCAAAGAACATGGGAACGATCAAGCCAACAAGACAACCCACCAGCACGACGGCAATCACAATCCCGCCCTGGAACCGGTCCAACTTGAGTGCCTCGATCGGCAACGATTGATAAGACGTCGAATCAGTCGGCAACGGAGCTTGGGTGGCTGCTTCGTTGGTCGAGAGGACTTCTGTGGCGTTCGTTTCGGTCGAAACAGACGTCTCACTGAGAACAACTGGTTCGCCCTCAGTGATCGTTTCCTCGTTGGCGTTTGGAGAGGGCTCGGTGTTCATCGGTTGATGTCGCTTTCGGGGGGCGAGTCGCCTTCATGGCAACTCCGTGCGTTGATCTTCGTAGCAGTGTGGGTGAGAAAAAATCTTCGAGGGATTGTCGAATCGACGGGCTCATTCAAGTTGGACGTTGG
>NZ_DDGH01000097.1:134156-140931 GCF_002337565.1 Rhodopirellula sp. UBA1907
GCTCATTCAAGTTGGACGTTGGGACCGGATTGGCTAGACTGAGGTTCCCGCCCGCGGACAATTCTACCAGTGCCGCGATTTGCCCCACCTCCAGCCGACTGAGCATCCCTCGATGTTCCCCGCGATGCCACTCGCCTGTTTTCTGTTCCGCTGCGTCGTTTTTGCCGCCTGTGTTGCTGCGCCCATTTTGTCGATCGCGGATGACGATCCATTCGCGGCCTGGCGAAAAGAATACGAAACCGCAATCTATCCGATTTTGGATCAGGCCTGTTCGGAGTGCCATCGGGGCGCGGATGCCGAAGGTTTTGACCTGGAACAATTCGGTGCGAGCGAAAAGCTGCAGAAAAATGCCACCGTTTGGGAAGAAGTCGCCAAACGCGTGCGACTGAACGAGATGCCACCTGAAGGCAGCCCGCAACTCAACGATGAACAAAAGGCACTCGTTCATCGATGGTTCGATTCACGACCGGATGACAACGAGTGCGAACGTCTGGCCAACGAAGAAACCCAGGCTTGGTACCGAGGCGTTGTGATGAGCCGTCGTCTGACCCGGACGGAATACCTCAACGCCATTCGAGACCTGGTGGGAATGCCCGTTGATGAATCGTTGCAAGTTCCTTCGGACGGGTCCGGCGGCGAAGGATTCGATACCGCTGGCGACGCACTCTTCACGTCGGCGTTGCACATCGAACAGTACTTGGCGGTGTCCAACCAAGTCATCACAGATGCTTTGAATTCGGGCGGACAGTCTTCTTTGGCTGGCGGATTGCTGACGAACATCGCCAGCGAGGCCGAAGCACGCGAGGCGATCAACCAATTCGCCCGCCGCGCGTGGCGACGCCCCGTCGATGGTTCTGAAGTCGACCGATTGATGACGTTGATGAACGCCTCCCAGCAATCGGGAATGCCAATCCGCGAAGCGACCGCTGATGCATTCAAAGCCATTCTGGTCTCACCGAATTTCTTGTTTGTCGTCGAAACGGAATCCGAAGCCGGTGGCGTTCAACCACTGACGCCGCATCAGATGGCAACTCGGTTGGCCCTGTTTCTGTGGTCATCCATCCCAGACGAAACATTGACGTTGGCTGCGGACGCAAACGAATTAGCAACCGACGAACAGATCATCTCGCAAATGCATCGCATGCTCGCCGATGACCGTTCGCGGGCGTTGGGAGAGAACTTCGGTTTGCAATGGTTGGGGCTCTCGCAATTCGAAGGTGAGTCCAAACCCGATACGACACTCTTCCCAGACTTTGACGAACGCTTGGCCGAGGATATGCGTGAAGAAGCCGTGCGAACGGTTTGGAACGTTTTTCGAGACGATCGCCCGTTGATGGAATTGATCGATGCGGACTCCATCCATGCCAACTCGACTCTGGCTTCGTACTACGGTCTGGATGCTTCCGAACAAGGCCTGACGCAAACCGATGACTCGGAAACGTGGAAACGCATCCCACTCTCGGATCGTCGTCGTGGTGGCGTGATCACACTCGCCGCCGTCCTGACTCGGTCATCGTATGGACACCGAACCAGCCCCGTGTTACGCGGCCGTTGGGTTTTGGAAGAAGTACTCGGCGGGCGCGTGCCACCGCCACCACCAGGAGTTCCCGCTTTGGAAGAGGCCGAAGCCGACCACGCGGCAACGCTTCGCGAACAACTCGAAATTCACCGCAAGGATCCTCAATGTGCCGCGTGTCACAACCGCATGGATCCAATCGGTTTTGGACTCGAAAACTTTGACGCGATCGGTCGCTGGCGAACTGAACAAGACGGCCAATCGATTGACTCCAGCGGCAAGCTTCCTTCAGGGGAAACGTTCTCCGGTCCCGAAGAACTCAAACAATTGTTGTTGGGGCGCAGTGGTGAATTCAAAAAGCACTTCGTCAAGAAGTTGTACGGATTCGCTCTTGGCCGATCGCTCAATAAGTTCGACAAGTGTGTCGTCGACGAATCGTTGGAAGCATTGGATGCCAACGACCAGCGTGCCACCGTGATTCTGGAAACAATCGTGACCAGTTATCCATTTCGCAATCGTTATTTCAAACCTGCCAACCCATAGACCGTTAGGTTGATCATGAAAAAGCCCATTCCTCGTCGTCGCTTCCTGCGTGGCAGCGGAGTCTTGCTGGGGCTGCCGTGGATGGCGTCCATGGCAGAAACCATGGCCGCCGCCAAACCGGACGCATCGGGTTCGCAAAATGGCGATCCGCAACCGCCGCTTCGCACCGCGTTCCTGTATTTCCCCAATGGCGTCTGGGAGAAGGATTGGGTTCCTGAGTCCGAAGGAACCGACTACGAACTGTCACCTTCGCTCGAACCGCTCGCGGATCTAAAGGATGACTTTCTCGTACTCTCTGGGCTCGACAAGAAACACTCGCACGGTGGCGATGGACACTACGCCAAAACAGCCAACTACCTAACGGGCATGCCGGTCGCAAAAACCACCGGCAAGGATATCAGCAGTGGCGGTATTTCCATTGACCAATTGATTGCGGCAAAAGTCGGCAATCAAACACCGCTGCCATCATTGGAATTGGGCATCGATCCGGTGATCAGCGGCATCGACAGCAACGTCGGATACACGCGTTTGTATGGATCGCATATCTCGTGGCAATCACCAACGCGGCCAATCGCGAAAGCCATCAACCCCCGCGTGGTCTACGAGCGTCTGTTTGGCAAACGGATGAAGACCAGCACTCCGGAAGCAAAGTCCTACCAGAACTTGCTGGACTACGTTTTGGAAGACGCTCGCTTGGTTCGCGGCAAACTCAGCCGCGACGATCAGTTCAAAATGGACGAGTACCTGGATTCAGTCCGCGAAGTCGAGAAGCGAATCGAGTTTGCCACACGCGACCAAAGCCACCGAGCACGCTACGAAGCGGAACGGGATCGCATTGCCAGCGGTCACGCACTGGAGATCCCAGAAACCGGAACTCCGGGCGACTTTCGCCAGCACATTGATCTGATGCTGGACATGATGGTGCTCGCGTTCCAAACCGATTCGACTCGCGTCGCATCGTTCATGTTTGCCAATGATGTGTCCGGTCGCTCGTTCAGCTTCCTCGACGGCGTTCATGGCGGGCACCATGAGCTTTCGCACCACGAGAACAAAGAAGAAAAGATCTTGCAGTACCAACTCATCAACCGTTGGCACACCGAACAATTCGCTCGGATGTTGCGGAAGATGAAAGCGGTCAAGGAAGGCGAGTCAACGCTGCTCGACAACAGCATGATCATGTTTGGGAGCAGCTTCTCCGACGGCAACCGTCACGACCCAGACAACCTGCCGTTGTTGCTGGCCGGTCGCGGCGGCGGCACGATCCAGCCCGGTCGTCACATCGCTGCCAAAGGCCAAGTCCCCGTCTGCAACTTGTATTTGTCGTTGGCCAAACGCTACGGATTGGATCTCGAACGATTCGGCGACAGCGAAGCCGAACTCACCGAATTGGCAGATGTCTGATTCAGTGATATCAACGCTCCTACCTATAGCCACGTAGGCTAGGTTGTACCTGGCATCCCGCCGATGCTTTGGAACAAAGCGAGGCGGTTTGACCAGCGTTCTCGAGTTCGCGGTGCACCGGCCAGGCACCTCGCCAGGTGGAACCTGGCCTACGTCTACATCCATTGAAAGCCGCCACGCACCGTAGCCGGATGGGCCGACACAACTATTGCCTGGGTCGTCAGTCTCCGGAAGATCGCATGTCACCATTATCAAGCATGGCAACTAATTGTCTCAATCACCTGAGGAAGCATGCAATTCCCAGATCCTGACAACATTACTCCCGAAAAATTTGAATATACGATTAAACAATGGTTTGAATCGTTTGCTGATTCCGTTGATCATTTTGATGCCAAACATCGCGATTTGATTTCGGGTACAGATGGCGATTACGAGATTGATGTTTCGGTGTGTTTCACTGCGTTTGGCGGTGCGAGGTTCTTGGTACTTTGTGAATGCAAGAAGCACAAGCATCCGGTGAAGCGAGAAGTCGTTCAAATTCTGAACGACCGAATGAGATCGACCGGAGCTCACAAGGGCTTTGTTGTATCTACTGCTCCGTTTCAATCAGGTGCTGAATCTTACGCGGACCAAAATGGAATCGCGTTGTTGCAACTCGTCAGTGGTGCACTCAGATACATTCGAATGTCGGCGACTCCGGATGTGATGCGTATACCCGATGACGCCGATCCGTACGCCGGGGCATTTGGGCTTCCGACCAAGCGTGGGCTCAAAATCCCCGCAATTGTCACTACGGACCTGACCTATTTCCTCGAAGAATTTCTTCGCATGCCTAACGACGCAACGTAGCAAAAAAATCCTGCAAGTCGTGATACACCATGCATATTTGGCGCGACCTACGGCATCGCCGAGATCTCGATTCAGCTACAGAGGCAATTTTCTCTGGTCACCTTGCCTACCACATGTCGCCACCCACCTTGTACGTCATGCATTAACTTTGGAAATCCGATTCACGACAGCCCACGTCCGGTGAAACTCCAAACAAAGGCTCTGAAGGAGTCCTCATTGATGGCTCGGAGTGGAAGCCTCGAGTCTCGTAGGCCAGGTTATCACCTGGCATCCCGCCGATGCTTTGGAACAAAGCGAGGCGGTTTGACCAGCGTTCTCGAGGTCGCGGTGCACCGGCCAATCACCTCGCCAGGTGGAACCTGGCCTACGTCTACATCCATTGAAAGCCGCCACGCACCGTAGCCGAATTTGCCAAAAATTCGGATGCGTCCCAACTGAAACATCTGAATCCTGCCGAATCCAGCTACGGACTGGCTGGCCACGTAGGCCAGGTTATCACCTGGCATCCTGCCAATGCTTTGGCACAAAGCGAGGCGGTTTGACCAGTGTTCTCGAGTTCGCGATGCACCGGCAAGCCACCTCGCCAGGTAGAACCTGGCCTACGTCGATGTCGACTGAACGCCGCCACGCACCGTCGCCGAATTTGCCAAGAATTCGGATGCGTCCCAACTGAAACATCTGAATTCTGCCGAATCCAGCTACGGACTGGCTGGCCAAGTAGGCCAGGTTGTACCTGGCATCCCGCCGATGCTTTGGAACAAAGCGAGGCGGTTTGACCAGCGTTCTCGAGGTCGCGGTGCACCGGCCAGTCACCTCGCCAGGTGGAACCTGGCCTACGTCGATGTCGACTGAACGCCGCCACGCACCGTCGCCGGATTCGCCAAGAATTCGGTCGAGAAGAATCTGGAACGTCTGAATTCTGGCGAATTCAGCGACAGGCGATGGACACCAAGCGACTTCAGTTCGAGACCGTTTGCTTGACGTGCAATCGCAGCGTTGGCGGGCTGGCGGTTGGGTGGGTTCGGCTGGCGAACCCATGCACGTAGCTTTGGGTCTGATTCACGGAAGTCAGCCGGGTGATCACCAGCGTCGGTGTGGATCCTAAGTTGTCTTGCACAAACTGCAGCAACCGCGGGTCGGCGATCACAAATTGTCCTTGCGGTTTTGATTGTGGAATCACGAATTCGCCAAGTAACTCGACTTTGTCCGGATCAAGTTGATGAGTCTCTGGTTTCCTGCCGGGAAAGTTGTTTCGATCGAGCGTTTTGGAATTCCAATCCGTGTTGTATTCCGGCTTCACACCGTGAACACGAAAGGTGGAATCAGGCAACAAGGACGTGTACCCCATCCCCGTGTGGACACCTTCCAGCCGAAGCTCCACACTCGACAGCTCCGATATGCCAAAGCCCGTGAGATCAAATCGAATGAACGCCTTTCGGTTCCAATGAGGTTCGCTGTCAGCACGTTTGACCAGCAGCACATGATCCGGCGTGGGGAACACCTCTCCTTCTCGCCGATCCCCAGAGGTGACATCTCCTTCGTCGCCATCGCCATAGGCGGAGCTGATGTGAATGACTTTGTCGGAAGAGGCAGGCACCACGCCGTTCTGCTCGCCCCCACTTTTCTGCTTCGGCGCAAACGTTTCCAACGCATGAACGGAAGCGAACGCTCGACTGGTTCCTTCCAGAGTCAATTGACGTCCCGTTCCCAAATGTTTGACATCGACCCTGCCTTCCATCACATCCAAACGAGCGTCACCGACGTTGTCGACAAAGACACCGAATTTGGTTCCACGATCGGTGATCTCCGCCCGAGGTGTTTCGACCACGAAGCCTTCGCCGCCTTCGCTGACCGAACCAACAATGCTGCCCGAATGCAGGCGACAACGTTCCGCTGAGATCAGTTCGATATCGACTGGTCCTTCCATCGAAACAGTCGCACGAGGGAACTGCAATTCCGCGATCCCTGAAATCAAACGCAAGCGTCCTGATGTGAGTTCTTGTCCCACCGTTGTCGGCAAAGTCCCGGTGCCCCAATGGCAGTCGGTTGACGAAAGGATCGTCGCAACGGATCGCGGCTGCATCGTCATCCATTCCCAGCCCGCCGCCGCAACAAACAAGAGACTGGCGGCAATCAAAGGCAGGTAGCGGTTCAGCCGAGACAAACCAGCGGCTGGTTCGGCGGGGCAAACAGGGGGCAACGGGTGCTCCGGAATGCCATTCCAAATCAAAGCTGCGTCTTGGTTGGCGTGTTCGATGTAGTCATCGAGCAAATCATCCGAGGCGTGCAGCATTGTTTGCAGCTCCACCGTTTCCGCTTGAGTCGCCACACCATCCAAAAACGCGTCTCGCAACTGATCAAATCGTTCACGCTGGGTCATTGGAGCGAATTCCTTCGAGAGAAAGAGTGCGGTCAACACATGCGTGAAGTGCCTCACGTATACGGCTTAGAACCTATCCGAGAACC
>NZ_DDGH01000101.1:0-35709 GCF_002337565.1 Rhodopirellula sp. UBA1907
AATCGGATTTGCGAACGACGCGGGTTTCGATGCCCGCATCTTCGGCGATTTTGATTCCGCCCAATCCGTCTCGGCTGGCGATCACCAACCGGAAATCGATCGGCAGTCCATGCTCGTCGCGATGACGAATTAAATTGGCCAGCGTGCGACCGCCTCCACTGAGGAAGACGGCCACTTTCAATGTGCTTACATTGCTCACTTGCTGCTCACCTTGGCGACGTACAATTCGCCGCCTTCGATGGCAACTTGCTGGGCGTTGGCCAGAGTGCCAATGACCAGTTCGTCCGCCAACGTCTCGCCACAAATCATGGTGCGATGTTCCTCGATCGCAGATTGCAGTTCCGCATCAGACGTTTCAATTGCCACTTGAATCCGATCGGTGTATTGGCAATCGAGTTCCTTGCGTTGGCTTTGGATGCCGCGAATCAAGTCCTTCGCCAATCCTTCACGACGTAGTTCAGGTGTGACTTCGGTATTGAGCACGACGACACATCCCGATCCTTGAGCTGCCGCCCATCCTTCGCGAGCTTGCAGTCGGACCTCGATGTCTTCGCCATCCAATTTCAATGGACCCGACGGAAGTTCCAATTCGACGAAGCCGGCAGTTTGAAGCTGAGTCAACAACTGGTTGCCGTCGGCTTCTCCCAGCATCTTTTTGACCACGGGGATGTTCTTGCCAACCTTTGGACCAAGCCGTTTGAAGTTGGGGACGATCGTGTATTGAACGTAGTCGCCGCCATCGGTCGTGTAGTCGACGGCTTTGACATTCAACTCTTCCCGAACCAAAGCGTCGTGGCTTTGCAACCAATCGATCGCTGAGTCGTCGGTCAAAATCACTTCGACCTTGGACAGCGGCAAGCGAACTTTCAGTTTGACATCCGCACGAGCCGATCGTCCCATCGATGCAATTTCGCGAAGCAGTCGCATCGAGTCGGAAAGCTTTTGATCGACGCGGGTGGCATCTGGTTTGGGGAAGTCACAAAGGTGAACGCTCTTCAGTGCCTTGTCGCCAAACGGAGCGGTCAACTCTTGCCACAACGTGTCCGCCAAGAAGGGAACAAACGGGGCGATGACCTTGGTCAACTCCAGCATGACTTCGTAGAGCGTCCAGTACGCATCGTGCTTGTCGGGCGAATCCGAATCGGGGGCCCAGAAACGATCGCGACTTCGACGGACGTACCAATTGCTGAGACCATCGAGCAAGTTCGTGATCGCTTGGCACGCGTTGTAGTTGTCAAACGCGTCCATCCGGTCGATGACCGTCGCCAACGTGCGATGCAATTCGGAATGGATCCATCGATCGATCTCGCTTCGTTCGCTGATCGGGCGATAGGTCGGTGCGGAGGCGAGCGATGCCGGACTCAACTGCTCATCAACATCCGTCGCGGATGTGGGATCAAAACCGTCGATCTCTGCATAGATCGAAAAGAAGCTGTACGTGTTCCAAAGCCGCAGCAGGAACTCAGGGATCGAATCGCGGATTGCTTGATCGGCGTAGATGATCGAATTCCATGGCGCTTGGTTGGCGAAGAAATACCAACGCATCGCATCGGCGCCGTACTTGTCGAAGATCTCCGAGGGACTGCGGTAGTTCCGAAGACTCTTGGACATCTTGCCGGTCTTCTTGGTGAACTTGCCTTCGGCTTGATCTGCTTCGGCTTCTGACAGCAACACCGTTTTCGGTTGGCCTTCTTTGCCAGCGGATTCGTACCACTGCGACAGCATCAACCCGAGCACGATGCAGTTGCGGAACGGGTGCGGGTAATCCGATTCGCTGTCACGCGACGGTGCCAATTCGTTTGCTTTCGTTCCGGCTTCGCGAATCGACGCGCCTTCGCCGAAGAGCATCGTGCTGATCGCCAGTTGGCTGTAGAACCAACCGCGGGTTTGGTCGATCGCTTCGCTGATGAAGTCCGCTGGGAACTGCTCTTGGAATTGAGCGTCGTTTTGGTGTGGCCATCCCCACTGAGCAAACGGCATTGCGCCACTGTCGTACCAGCAGTCGATGACCTCGCTGACTCGTTGCATTCGGGCACCCGATTCGAATGGCGAATCGTAGGTGACCGAATCGATGTACGGTTTGTGTACTCGCAGATCGTCAGGCAGTTCTGGGTTGGCCGCTTTCGCGTTGTCCCAAACCTGAGTTCCATCCACGCCTGGTTTCGCCAGCAACTCTTCGTAGCTTTCAATGGCTTCCATGCGACCGGTCGATTGGCAAACCCAGATCGGAAGCGGAGTGCCCCAGTAACGCTCTCGGGACAATGCCCAGTCGACGTTGCTTTCCAGGAAATTCCCAAATCGGCCATCGCGAATGTGTTCGGGTTGCCAACCGATCTTGCTGTTGTTTTTCAACATCAGATCGCGGAACTTGGTCGTCCGGATGAACCAGCTTTCTCGCGGGTACTGGATCAAGGGGTCATCGTCCGCCCGCCAGCAGAACGGATAATCGTGAAGGTATTGTTCGAGGTGCAACAGTCGTCCGGACTCACGCAACGTTCGCGTCAGCGTCTTGTCAGCTTCTTTGACCCAGACACCTTTCATCGATGCAAACTCGTCGGTGAACTTGCCATTGGGACCGACCGCACACAGCAGCTCGGGACGCTGGCCATCGACAAAACGGGTTCGTTCCGTCACCAAGACTTCATAGTCGATTTCACCGAAGGCGGGTGCCAAGTGAACCAGACCACTCCCTGAGTCAGTCGTGACAAAGTCAGCGGCAACGACGCGCCAATAGAGAGACTCTTCTCCACCAGTGGCCAGCTCACCGGTTGGATCGTTTAGTCGAGAGTGGTAATCGTCGAACGGAGGTTGGTAGCGTTGGCCCACGAGCGACTCGCCCGAGATGGTTTCGACAACCGTCAATTCGCGTTTTAGCTTGCCCGCCAGTGACTCGACCAGCGCGGCGGCCAACACCAACTCTTGGCCGGTCTCGGAATCCTTGACCACGGCGTATTCGAGGTCGGGTTTCACCGCGGCGTACATGTTGCTTGGCAAGGTCCAAGGTGTGGTCGTCCAAACGACCAGCGATCGTTCAGGTTGGTCCACCAACGGGAACAACACATAGACACTCGGGTCAGCAACTTCGCGGTAGCCTTGGCCGACTTCGCCAGCGGAGAGCGCCGTGCCGCCTTGAGCCCACCACCACACAATTTTGTGACCTTGGTAGAGCAGTCCTCGGTCGAACAAGTTCTTGAGTGACCACCAAACGCTTTCAACATAGGATTGATGGTAGGTCACATAGGCTTCTTCCAGGTTGACCCAGAACCCGAGCCGGCGGGTCAACGTTTGCCATTCCTGCATGTAGCGCCAAACGCTGGATTGGCATTTCTGGATGAAGGGTTCGACGCCGTAAGCTTCGATTTCTTCTTTGCTATGGATGCCCAGTTCTTTGCCGACTTCGACTTCCACGGGTAAACCGTGAGTGTCCCAACCAGCCTTTCGTTCGCAGCGGTAACCTCGCATGGTTTTGTAGCGAGGAAAAACGTCCTTGATCGCGCGCGTCAGGCAGTGCCCGGGGTGAGGCATGCCGTTGGCGGTAGGCGGGCCTTCGTAGAAGACGAATGTTGGTGCGTTGGCGCGACGGGCGAGCGATTGTTCGTAGATCGAATGCTGGTCCCAAAACGCCAGCACCTGCTCTTCGAGAGTCGGGAAATGGGGGCTTGCGGCGGGGGCACGAAAAGCGGCGGTCGAATTCGCGGACACGTGATAACCGGACGAATGAGATGGGAATGTCAAAACAACGCATAGTTTTATGCGTTGAAGGACATTTCCCCCACCCCCGTCCGATTCGCAGGGCTTCTTAGGCGACCGCGGCCGCGTTGGAACTCGCCGCGGCACGCTTCGCCGCCACCATTTCCTGGTATTTCAGCCGCAGAACGTTCAGCCAGTACATGAGGTACAGGTTGGCGACAAAGGACACGAGCAGCAACGCATTGAAAAGAGTCTGCGTGGCCACCTTTTCGCGGTTGGATCGATCGCCGTTGTCGGAGGTTGCTCCCGTCGTGGCACCTGCGGCGTCAGTCGAGCCGGAACCGGGACCTCGGGGTGGTGCGGCGCCGGCACTGGGCGATCCCGTCGGAGACCCACCGGCGGACGTGTTGCTGTTCGCCACATAGGTTGGAACGGTGTTGGGATAGTTCGCGTTTTGATACGGGTATCCCGTAGCCGGATTGATATTTGGATCGATCGGCGCGTAAGGCGGAGTGGTTCCGTAATTCGGCACCTGAGGGTACTGAGTCTGGGGCTGAGCCGCGTTTGGATATCCGTTTCTTGGCGAGCCAGCGTATCCGGTTGGGATCGTTGGCGGCGGTTGCTGCGTGTTGGCGGTTGGGTACGTTTGGCCGTTCGGCCCATACGGGTTCGCCGCAGCACCGGAGGCGGTGTTTTGGTTGGCGGGGTAGGCGGAGCTTCCATTGCCGGACGCAGGATAGCCGGACGCGGGCGCTCCAGTGTTGGATTGACTGTAGCCACTGCCCGACTGATTGGCGTAGGTGGCGTCAGTCGAATTTCGACCGGGCTGAGTCGTTGGTGATGCACCGCCGGGGAACGGGTTGTTGCTGGGATACTGTGGGTTGCCGGTGGGATCCGTGTTGGCGTTTGCACGATTTTCGGCATAGCTCGAGGCATCTATCGGTCGGCCGTTCTGATCAATGCGATCGCCGTATGCATTCAGGCGATATCCAAAGCGATCGACGGCGTTCCCAGCGTCATCGAAGTCGTAACCGTTCTTGGGCAGTCGGGCTGCTTCGGCCGCGGTCAGGTGCGGGGCGTACTCATCTCGTCGGATCGTATCGTCTCGATCAGCCGCCGTCGTGGAATATGGGTTTTCGCGACGTGAGGACGAGTTGGCGAGGGCGTCCGAGTTCGATTGACCGTAGGGATTTTGTCCACTGATCCCACTGGGCATTTGATTGAAGTTGCCTGTGTTGAGTCCCGCGTTTGTGGCGTTGCGATTGGTTGCGTCCGAACCTGGTCGAGACGTTGTACCCGCGTTGGATGCGGTGGCGGAATTGTTGACGGGCGCGGTCGAAGGACGCTGAGCAGGCCGGTCTCCCAATGCGTACCAATCGTCGTCGTTGTTTGGCCAAGGTCGTGCGCTGCTTCCTGTGGACGCCGCCGGATCAGTCGACGGGCCTCCGGCACGGGCGGCGCGATCCGTGTTGGTCAGATTGGGATTCCCGGACAGATTGGAATTTCCGGTGCCGGTGAACGGTGGAGGAGCTACGGTCGTTGAGGGATCGCGATTGGGTGCGGCTGCGTTTGTTGGGGCGGTGCTCGGTGTGCCCAGCCCGATCGAACGCCCGAAGGACTCGGCACCCGCACGAAGGCTGTCACCAAGCGATCCATTGTTTGCGGCACCGGTGGCGGTAGGGCCTTGCGCTAATGACGGCGGCATGCTGAAACCGCCGGTCGGTGCTCCTCCAGTTGGAGCGGGCGCATCGAATCCGCCGGGCATGCTCATGCCGTTGGATTGCGGCTTCATCAACCGAGTGACGCTGGGCGAGTTGACGTTCCCTGGGATGATCCCCGGTTGCATCGAATTGGATGACATGGGAATCGGAATCGGTCGACGGTCGTCCGATGCGATTGGCAATCCGCGAAGTGCATTTTCGTCCGAGACGACTTGCGAGACTCCGGAGGGATGCGATGCGTTGGTTTGCATCCAATTCGCAGGCATCTGCCGAGGTACGGGGCCATCGCCTACGCGAATGACGATCTCGCTGACGCGTCCTCGCACTTCTGGCGAAATCGTGCTGGTGATCTCACCGACGCGTTCGAGTTGATCGAGCTGGTCAGGCGGGACTTGGATGATGTATTTCACCCCATCGGCACCGTCCGGAGTCCATCCGAAAGTGATGCCCATCGTCGCGACCAACAATAACGTCACAGCGCCACCCATGGCACAATCCTTTGCTGTGTTCAGTTGTGGGCTTGGAAGCACATTCCGAGTGATTCACATTGCAGCCCATCGGGTTTCACGCCAAATCGTACCGGCGATGGCTGATTGAGGTAAAGCCCGATGTGGGGTGAAAACACAAGACTGTTTGGTAGCGGGACTTACGGAAATAGCACTCCAGTTTGAAACCGGTTGCAGAGCATCCTTCGATACAAAGGCGGTGTTCCTCGCCATTGGAGGGGTGGTTGCTAGGGAAGGGAAGCGACCTCTGGGCGGGTGTTTCGTGAGATAAACTCGCGAAAAATGTGTTTTGGTACGTGATGTTTCTGTACCGAAGGTTGACATTATCCCTAAGATGAGAAGGCACTTGCTCTGCTCGTATTGAGTGAGTGCTGTTTCATTTTGTTTCTAGGAGATATTGTCATGAAGCGTTTTCGCGTTCAGCCGAAAGGTTTCACTTTGGTGGAGCTTTTGGTGGTCATTGCCATTATTGGCGTTTTGGTGGGGCTGCTGCTGCCAGCAGTGCAAGCAGCCCGGGAAGCAGCTCGTCGGATGAGCTGCAGCAATAATTTCAAGCAGCTGGGGTTGGCGATTCACAACTACCACTCTGCGTACAACCAACTTCCCATTCATGGAGTTGGGACTGGTAGTACCGACGGCGGAGCAGCGCCTTTTGGTAGCACCGCTCGAACCTCGAACTGGTGGACGAATTACGGCGATGCCAATGCTTGGCGATTGAGCATGTTGGTTGGGCTGACTCCATTTGTGGAGCAACAAGGGCTATGGGAAGAGATCAGCAATCCGAGTCTGGTCAATGCTCTTGATTTGAACACACCCTTGACCGTTCCTTGGCCCGCAATGGGACCTACGGTGGAACACTTGCAGTATCGCCCATGGATGACCAATCTTCCGATGCTTCGCTGTCCGAGCGATCCCGGACAAGGCTTGCCAGGTCAAGGTCGTACAAACTACGGGGCGTGCCTTGGTGATTCGATGGAGTGGTCTGTACGTGGGACCAGATCGCACCACGACCCATCTGGGGAGAAAGTGACGAATAACGGCTGGTCGCAACGATCGCGGGCTGCAGACCGAGGTATGTTTGTTCCGCACACGACTTCTAAGTTCCGTGATGTTCTCGATGGTCTTTCCAATACCGTCGCAATGGCGGAGTTGATTACTGATTTGGGTGATCGCGACACCCGGGGAATCCAGTCCATCAACGGAAATCCACCCAACGAAGTGCGGGCCAACCCAAATTTCTGCGTCGAGGACGGCCAAATCGATCCGGAACGCCCGCAGTTCTGGCTCGCGGGCACTCCGATCCAAGGTGTGAATGGCGGACGTGGTTATAAGTGGGCCGACTTCCGGCCTAACTTCAGCGGCATCCACACGATTGCTCCGCCCAACGCAGCCATTTGTGGAGGCAACAATGCCGGGCAGACCGGGATGTTCCCGCCATCGAGCCGTCACCAAGGTGGGGCTCATATTCTGATGGGCGATGGAGCGGTCAAGTTCATCACGGACTCAATTGATGCAGGCAACCAAAACCACGAGATGGTTTGGCAGAATGCAACACTGGCAACCGCGAAGCCAGGGTCAAAGAGCCCTTATGGTGTCTGGGGAGCCATGGGGACCAAAGGTGGTCGAGAGATCATTGATGAAGAGTTTTGATACTTCCCATCTAGGTTGAAAACAGAAAAAGCCGGCTTCGTTCTTTGAGCGAAGTCGGCTTTTTTATTTGTCACGAGCGAACTGGTGAAAAGCCAAGGTCGCCTGCTTCAAAGAGGTCGTTCACTAGGGTTTGGCGTCGAGCGAGCCGTCCATTGCGGCTTGTTCTTTGGCTTGTTCCGCTTGGTAAGCTTCAATCGCCGACTGGTCTGCGTTTTCCAGTGCCGTGTCCGGTTGTGATGGACATCCGATTGCAGTGCCTAAGGTGAGGCAGCAAACAACAGCGAGGGCACGACGAAGATTCGAGGCGTTCATGGGCACTCCGGTCAAGAATTCGAAAAAGGACAGGCGTCAACAAAGTGGACGCGGGCTCGCCATTGTAACCGTTTGGAATGGGAGAGGTGTTGTTCTGAGCAGGGCCTGGCAGGTGTGAAGTCGATGTCGGCGCATAAAAAATGCCGAGTCACCTGGGTGACTCGGCACTGAATTTCAGAGTGATATCGACCGTGGCGATTGAAGTCGCTCACGATTGAATCGGCTCAGCAGCCTGGGCCGGGAACTTGGTTCAAACGCCGGCTGGGACGTTGGCTGTCTTGACCGTTGCGATGATTGCACTGGCAACCATGTATGGGTCAGCGTTCGAAGCTGGGCGACGATCTTCCAACCATCCCTTCCAGCCCTTTTCAACCGTGGCGATTGGAATGCGGATCGATGCACCGCGGTCCGAGATGCCGTAGCTGAACTTGTCGATCGATTGCGTTTCGTGCAAACCGGTCAAACGCTGATCGTTGTCAGCACCGTAAACATCGATGTGCTCGGTGATGCGAGGCTCGAAGGCTTGGCAAATCGCTTCGTAAACTTCTTTGCTGCCGCACGTACGCAGGGTCGTGTTGCTGAAGTTGGCGTGCATGCCGCTGCCGTTCCAGTCACCTTTGACTGGTTTGCAGTGGTAGTTGATTTCCATGCCGTACTTCTCGCCGGTGCGATCCAGCAAGTAGCGTGCGAGCCAAATTTCGTCGCCAGCTTGGGCAGCACCCTTGGCGAAGATTTGGAATTCCCACTGGCCCATCATGACTTCGGCGTTGATGCCTTCGACGTTCAAGCCAGCTTGCAAGCACAGTTCGAGGTGCTCTTCGACGATTTCACGACCGACTGCTTTGCCGGCACCGACCGAGCAGTAGTAAGGGCCTTGAGGTCCTGGGAAACCTTCAGATGGGAAGCCGATTGGTTTCTTGGTTTCTGGGTCGAAGATCGTGTACTCCTGTTCGAAACCGAACCAGAAGTCGTTGTCGTCGTCCTTGATTGTTGCACGGCCGTTGCTGCGGTGAGGCGTGCCATCGGCATTCATCACTTCGCACATCACCAAGAAGCCAGTGCCCAAACGATCCGGATCGGGAACGCAGAAGACGGGCTTCAGCAAGCAGTCGCTGGCTCCACCGGGGGCTTGTTCGGTTGACGAACCGTCGAACGACCACATTTCGGCGTCTTCCACTTTGCCGCTGAAGTCGTCGACGATTTTGGTTTTGCTGCGCATGCTCTGGGTCGGTTGATAGCCGTCGAGCCAGATGTATTCCAACTTACACTTGGTCATGGATGCGAGTCTCCTAAAGACTTTTTGGTGCCCTTGGCGGTCTTGCCAGAGCAAAGAATGAAACTGTCAGACAAACGGTTCTACCCAACCGCAGCAATGAAAAATGAATCAGCGTGATTCACTTCGATGCAGCCAACGGCCCTTAAAATACCCGAATTGACACGGATTACCAATGCTCAGAAAGGGAAGAATCTGGGGCGGTACCAAATCCGAATGCATTTGGGTTTAATGTTCGCTCTGTTACGAAGCAGCTGAATATGCCAGCTTGGTAAGCATTGCGGGAGCCATGGCGGTCAACGCAATCGTCAATTGCTTGTCAGGGAAGAATCTTCACCATCGCGTGGGCGAAACGGAATCATGTCCAATACACCAAACGATCCATTTGATCCAAATCGGGCCTATCAAAATCCATTGACTCCCGAAGTCGTTGGTGGTCCCGGGGGGCCCGGTGCTCAACCACCGGCCAAGAAAAAATGGCCGATGATTCTCGCAATCGTCTTGGGGCTCGGATTTGTCTCGATGCTGATTTGCTGTGGCGTGCTGTGGTTTGCGATGTCAAAAGTCGGCGGTTTGGGTGCCGTTTTCGAACCCGTTCGAGCAGACCTGAACCGAATGCCTGAGGTCACCGACGAGATTGGCGAGATCGAGTCGATGTCGATGAACTTTGGCGAAACAGTCAACGAAGCCGAAGAGAATCCCGACTTCATCGTTTTCGATCTGGAGGGAACCAGCGGTTCCGCCAAAGCAGCGGTGAAAGTGGGACCAGGCGGCGGAGTCGATGAAGCCATCTTGATCTTGCCTGATGGGACTCGCAAAGAACTCAATGCTTCGAATCCGTCCTCGACAATTTCCGATGGCTTTGGTTCCGACGACGAGCCGATCGATGAGACGACGTTTGAAGACGAAACTGAGCGAGAACTTCGCGAATTGGAATCGTCGCTCGATTTGTGAGTCTTGTGACCGACGCGAATGGCGTTCTCCCAATCAACCCGACCAACAAACCGTTTTTACTTCTTAGACGAAAGTGACCGATGAAAGTTGCCACCTTTGACACCGATCGCGGAACGATTCGCATCGAATTGTTTGACGACAAAACTCCGAAGACCGTTGAGAACTTCGAAACGCTCTGCGAGAAGAAGTACTACGACGGATTGGTTTTCCATCGTGTGATTCCCAACTTCATGGTTCAAGGCGGTTGCCCCGAAGGCAGTGGACGCGGTGGACCTGGGTACCAGTTCGAAGATGAGTTCCACCCCGAGCTCAAGCACGATGGCCCCGGCGTTTTGTCGATGGCCAACGCTGGCCCCAACACGAATGGGTCGCAATTCTTTATCACTCACGAAGCCCAACCTCACCTCGACAATCGACACAGCGTGTTCGGCAAAGTCATCGAAGGCCAAGACGTCGTTGATGCGATCGAGCAAGGCGACACGATGAAGACGGTTCGCGTCACCGAAGAGTGAACCGACACTGTCCTCGGCACCCCGCGTGCCGGGAATGATCTTGATGCAAACGCGACCCCGGTGAATTCACCGGGGTTTTTTCATGTCGTCTCGGAATGGCCGAATCCAATTTCGGGCAATTCATCGGGATGCGTCAACGAAGGTTGATGGCCTGTGGTTTTCCCTGAACCATCAACCATTCTGAATCGGTTGCGAGTCCCGCAAAGCTTTGTTGCTGGTCGTCCGGCCACGTGATTTCGACACGAACCTCGTCCTCGGCATCCGGGCAGCTCAACATCCAACTCGCTTCCTCGTTGCAGAGGTAACTGCCACCGGAGGTTACCCAGTGCGTCCTTTTCCAGTCGCCAGCGGTTACGGTGATCTTGGTGCCGATTGCGTCACGGGAAGACCGCGTTCCGGTCACGCGTAATTTCAGCTTTGGAGCTGACGACTCGGTGTGATTGACGAGCAACGCGACAGGCTCGGTTTGGTGAGTCACCACCAGGTCAGGCTTGAAATCGCGATTGGCATCGATCGTCCACAGGCTCCGTCCGACATGTGGTTGAGAAAGGTATTCGCCAGAAGTCGCCGCGGGTTCGAAACGGCCGTCGTCTCCGTGGCGAAAGAACTGCATCGGCTGAGCATATTGGCTTCGGCGAGCAGGTCGGTCTGTTGCTTCTTCTGAAAGGTCATCCCGCTGGAAAATATCAACGTGGCCATTGGCAACGACTAACTCATTGTTTCCGTCACCGTCCAGGTCTGTCGTCGTGGTTCCGAAGCCAACCAGAGGCAATGTGTCGGATCCCAAGTCCACTGCCATGGTGGAATCACGCCAACTGCCAGGACCGGTTTGTAGATGAAGCGTGTTGTACTCCTGGTCAAAGTTGGTGACGTAGAAGTCAATTTTGCCGTCGGCATTGAAGTCATCCGCGGCGATGCCCATCGAACCCTGAGCGACCGATCGAACGTCAACGGCCAGCCCTCGTGGCAAGGCAGATTCGGTCCAGCTCATGTTTGCGGTGTCGTCGCTGGACGTTTGGTTCAAAGCACGCGACCAATAGAAGTTGCTGGTCATGTCATTGGCGACGAAGACTTGGTTGCCAATGCGATCTTCAAAGCGTCCGATTGCCAGACCGAGACCGCGTCCGGCATCGGTGGCTTTTAGACTCCACTGTTCGGTCACGTCGCGAAGGTTGCCGCGGAAATTGGTTCGGAAGAATTGATCGTGATCGCCACTGAACCGCATCGGCGAGCACGATCTGGCTGGCTCGTCGTCCGAGTCGCTGCCACAAACAAACGTGACAGGATCCAAGCCTTCGCAGTAATTCAACACAACCAAATCCGACAAGCCGTCCGAATCCAAATCAGCAAAGGCTGCTCCAGTGGACCAGCGTGATTCGTCTGGATTGGCGAGCCATTGATCGGTCGCGTTGATGAACGTTCCATCGCCTTGATTGATCAACAGCACGTTCGGTCCATAGTTGGTGCACAGCAGATCGGGCCAGCCATCTTCGTTGAGATCGCCAACCGCGATTCCTTGTGCAAAACCGCGGTCGTTGACACCGGCTGATTCGGGGGCTGTTGTGAACACACCGTTCTCGTTCCGCAGCAGAACGTTTGGCGGGGAGTCCTTTTGCGGTGGCGTGCCGCCTGCTGTGACCAATGCCAAGTCGCTCCATCCGTCGCGATCAAAATCCAGCGTCGCACCTCCGCATCCGAGTGTTTGATGCAAGCTGATGCCCGGTTGGTCCAGGTCATCGCCGGTCGAAGCCAAGAAGGCAATGCCGCGTTGTTTGGCTTCGTTGGCCATTTCGATCGGACGAGTCTTGCCACGATTTTCGTCCGCTATTTCGAGCTGTGAATCATCGATCACCGAAGGCGGCGTGTCGCGCAGGTCTTCGTCTGATTGCTCGTCGAGGAATCGTTCGATGGAAGGTTGAAAAGCCAGATGGGAAAGATCCAGTTGGAGTTCTGGGAAATCTTCTGTCTGTTGCCAAGGCGTGTCGCGACGGAGTTCAGCGATCAGGTCCTTTCGCATTTGCTGTAGGTCGATCGTGTCGTCTTCCGGCAATTGCATCGCGACGGAGATCCACGCTTCGGCTTCCCAGGGACGGCCCATTTCTCGCACGACGCCTACCATGTCAGCGATCACGGATCGCGAAATACGACCGGACCGATTGAAACGACGGCGAAGTTGATTGAATCGATTGAGTTGTTCGGCCCGATTGCCAACCGCTTCGATCACCTGGGGACTCGCACCGAGCGAAGGGTTGCTTTGAAGGACCCGTTGCAGATCCAGCCAAGAACGCGAAATGTCGGGATCGAGTTGAGCCGCTCGCAAATAAGCTCGTGCCGCTGAACCGGCGTTCTCAACCGCTTCGGACCACATGCCCATCGCCGTCCAGAAATGACGCCGCTGAGTCACTTCCGCGGGCGAGTTCGCCAGCGATGATTCGAGCTCCTGCCAATCCGCTTGTTCAGCAAGCAAAAGCGAACGCATCGCTGCGGCGGTCGCGTAATTCGGGTGACGATCAACAATCTTGTCCAGGCTTTCTCTTGCTTCATCGAATAAGTTTTGGTCCAGCGCCGAACGAGCCGCTCCGATCAACGGGCGTAGGTCATCTGGATTGCGCTGCACCATTTCGTCCAGCGGCTTTGCATCCATGGATCGGATCTCGGTGTCGGTCATCGTCATCAGCAGTTCGAGATCAAACTGCCTTTCCAAGATTAGCTTGCGTCCGTGTTTTAGGCCGGCTCCACGTTCTTCGGTGCCCATCTGCAGATCGAATAGCACTCGCCGGGTTTCGTGGCGATCCGGATGGGCGTTCACGACCTTTTCCAAAAAGGCCATCGCGTCGTGCGTTCGACCGGCGGAGATCATCGCGATGAGCGTTTCATCGACTCGTTTTGCGGAAGCGTAATTCTCGACCTGGCTGGCTTGCTCGAGATAGTCGGCCGCCAGATTGGCTCGCCCGGTTTGATGTGCCACCCGCGCGACATACGTGATCGCGTCTGGATCTTCGCCGTGTTTTTCCAGCACGGCTTCGCGAAGCTGCCAGGCATCGTCCCACTTTCCGTTTCGACCGAGCACGCGCATGCGTCCCAGTGGTCGCTTGGCGGTGACCTCTTCATCGGTATTGCTCGTGGTGGTGGAGCGAGGGCATCCACAACAGAGGGTCAACAAAGCCCAAATAGCAACGAATCGACCTGCCGCGGGACGGCAGCGACGGAGAGAATTCTTTATCAAATAACAAGCAGCGTTCATGGCAGTCATTGTATCTCAGCAATTGCTTTGGCATGAGCGGCGGGGCTAAACTGCCAACGGTATTTCGTTGTTTCCGATGTGGTTTCTCGGTCCACCCTGTCAGCGGGAGGACGTCCTCCGCTCGTTTTTCGATCACCCTTTTTCTTGGAACGATTTTTTGCTTTTCGGTACGCACACGACACTCACTCGAATGCTCTGTTTCGGGTTGGCCATCGGAGTGCTTTCGATCGAAATCGGATGCAGGCCTTCGTCTGATTCGTCATCGGGCAACCTCGCCAAAGAAACGGTCCAATCAAGGAACAACGCTCCCGTTTCGGACACAGGCAAGGTCACCGATTCGCGATCGCTTGATGACCGATTGGTTGAGCGGGTTCGTCCTCAGGTCGAGGAGTTCTGTTCGACTTGTCATGTGATGCCCAGTCCCAGCGGCGCACCACAATCCGAGTGGCCGCAGGTGGTCGATCAGATGTACATGACTTACCAGGAATCAGGCCGCACGGACGTGATCGTTCCGGACCGCTCGGAAACGGTGAAGTTCTTTCAGTTGCAGGCACCCAAGTCGAAGGGGCTGCCGTTCGCCGAGCAAAAGTTTGGGCTTAGCCGTGCGGATTGGATGCAGCGTTCCGTGGATCTGCAAACGTCACGCCCACCCGGGATCAGCCACCTGCAATGGATCTCATCCGGACTCGGTGATTCTCCGGCGCTCGTTGCCTGTGATGTAAACACCGGGGCGGTTTTTGCGACGTGGCCAGGTGAATCCGAAAGCACGACAAAACGTTTGGCAACGCTGTTTCAACCCGTCCATGTCGAGCCTTGTGACATCGACGCGGATGGTTTGTTGGATCTGATCGTCGGCGATGTCGGTGAGTTCAATGCAGCGGACAGTGACCTTGGCCAAGTCGTCGTGCTTCGCCAGTCAAAGCCGGATGAAACCGGTGAGGTCGGAACCATGGAAAAGATCGTCTTGGCCGATGGGCTGGGACGAGTTGCCGAGGTTCAGCCGGGCGATTTTGATTCCGACGGCGACCTGGATTTTGTCGTCGCGGTTTTTGGTTGGAGAAAAACGGGTGGGCTGTTCTTATTGCGACGTGACGGAAAAGTCGACATCTCGCTAGGAAGCAGAGCTTTCACGATGGAAACAATCGATGAACGAGCCGGCCCGGTCAACGTTCCCACAATCGATCTAAATGGAGACGGTCATTTGGACTTTGTCGCCCTGATTAGTCAGGAGCATGAATCCATTGAAGCGTTCTTCAATGACGGGACCGGGCAATTTCGAAATGTCGCCCTGTATTCGGCTCCTGATCCGTCTTACGGTTCAACCGGCATCGAACTGGTTGATCTGGATGGTGACGATGATATCGATGTGCTTTTCAGCAACGGTGATTCATTTGACCGAGGTGCAAAGCGTCACCACATGGTTCAGTGGCTCGAAAATCCATTCGAGGATCAAAGCAGCTGGGTAGAATCATCCGCATCAAAACCTGACCAAGCTCCGAGAGCTGAGTTTGTGCATCATCCACTGGCTATCATGCCGGGTGTATTGCGAGCGCAAGCCGGAGATTTTGATGGAGATGGCGACCTGGATGTGGTCGCGGGCGCGCTGCTGGCTTCACCGACGATCAAGCGTTGGCGGGGAAGCGGTTCGCCATCGCTGTTGTTGCTTCGACAAGGCGAGGACGGTGTTTTCGAAGGCGAGATCCTTGAGACCGATTTCCAATACCATCTGACGTTGGAGGTCGCTGACATGGACGCCGACGGCATCGACGAATTTGGAATCGGCAACTTCTTTCGAGACGAAGAATCCGATGATCCTCACGTCGAATGGTGGAAGCAGCTCAAGGCTGCGGACTGAGGTTCTCCGTTGAAACTCGCTGGCACGCTTTGGGCGTTCTAACTTCTTAGCGGAATGGCGCGAGCCATCCGGTTCCTCACCGGGTGGCTCGCGCCACTCCGCTAACACGAAAGCTCTATCAACCTCGAACGGGGTTCGGGCCGGCGGTCAGTTTCGCTTTCGCATCTTGCAGGAACTGCCAAGCCTGGATCGGTGACATTGAATCAATGTCGACTGTTTCAATCTCTTGGATCAGCGGGTGATCGGCATAGCCAAACAACGTCAATTGATAGGTGTCGCCGGAGCCCTTTCCGTTGGGTCCACTTGGTGGAGCGATCGTGGGTCGGTCGAGACTGTCACGGTGGTCTGCTTCAAGTTGTGCCAGGACATCCTTCGCACGCTCGTTGACTTCGACCGGAATCCCGGCCAATCGCGCGACTTGGATGCCGTAACTCTTGTCAGCACTCCCCGGCACGATGCGGTGCAAGAACACCACTTCGTCTTGCCATTCTTTCACCGCGACGCTGAGGTTGGCGACGCGCGGCAGCGTTTCTTGGAGTGCGGCGAGTTCGTGATAGTGGGTTGCGAAAAGCGTTCTTGCGCCGATTTGTTCGTGCAAATGCTCCGTGATCGCCCAGGCCAACGACAAGCCATCGTACGTGCTGGTTCCTCGACCGATTTCGTCAAGGATGACCAAGCTGCGTGAGGTTGCCGTGTTCAGAATCCGAGCGGTCTCGACCATCTCGACCATGAACGTGCTTTGGCCGCGACTGAGTTCATCGCTCGCACCAACGCGAGCGAAGATTCGATCGGCGATTCCAATTTCGGCGGAGGTCGCGGGGACGAAGCTGCCGGTTTGTGCCAGCAAAGTGATCAACGCGACTTGGCGAATGTACGTGCTCTTACCGGCCATGTTGGGGCCGGTGATCAGCAAGATCATTCCCGTTTCGGGACTTTGAATGCAATCGTTGGGAACAAACTCGCCCTGCGCCATCGTGACATCCAGCACCGGGTGTCGGCCACCTTCAATACGAAGCACGCTGTCATCGGTCAGGGTTGGACGCACCCAGTGATGTTGCGCCGCGACTTCTGCCAATGATGCGACCACGTCGGTCATGGCGATGGCGTTCGCAACTTCCTGCAAGATCGCCAGATGCTTGTGCGTGTTTTCGCGGAGCAGCGTGAAGAGCATTTGCTCGCGCCTGGACGCCTTTTCATCCGCCGCGAGAACCTTCTCTTCGTATTCCTTCAGCTCCGGCGTGATGTACCGTTCGCAGTTCTTCAGTGTTTGCTTGCGAATGAAGTCCGCGGGGATTTTGTCTTTGTGTGCGTTGCTGACTTCCAGGAAGTAACCAAAGACGCGGTTGTAACCAACCTTCAGATTGGGGATGCCGGTTTCGTCCATTTGTCGCTGTTGATATTCAGCGATCCAGCGTTTGCCGCCGCGAGCCAATTCGCGGAGTGTGTCGAGTTCGGAATCAAAGCCTTCACGAATGAAGTTGCCGTCGGCAGCCGACAGCGGGCATTCATCATTGAGGGCGGACTCGAGTTGTTCGCGAAGTTCGGGACAGAGATGCAGTTCCGATTCCAGTTGAGTCAGACACACGCTGTCTCGTTCGGCCAAACGAGCTTTAAGGGCCGGAAGACCACTCAGCGTGACCGCGATCTGTCGCAAGTCGCGCGGTCCGGTGCGCCCGGTGGCGACTCGAGCCAGCAAACGGGTCAGGTCGTATGTGTCACCAAGGACGGTGCGGATGTCGCTTCGCAGGGTGTTGTTGCGAACGAACTCGTCCACCGCGTCCGTTCGATAGGTGATCGCGTCCGCATCGATAAGCGGAGCAGCCAAGTGATCCGCGAGCAATCGCGAACCCATCGGCGTCACGGTCCGGTCAATCACGCCGAGCAAAGCACCTTCGCGAGAACCGGTTCGCATCGTCCGAGTGATTTCGAGACTGCGTCGCGTCGCGGCGTCGATCTGCAAAACCGGGCTGCGGTTGTGGCAGGTCAACGAACGAAAGTGATCCAGTGATCCTCGCTGGGTTTCTTTCAGATAACAAAGCACCGCACCGGCGGCTCGGATCGCAACGTCGCCGTTGTCTTCAAACCCAAGGCCTTCCAGGTTGGCAACCGAAAGCTGTTTGCACAGCGATTTTTCGGCGTCGGCGGCCGCGTAGCTCCAGGCGGGACGAGCGGTCCAAGACCAAGTCGCGGTTGGGTCGGGGTGAACGGAAGCGTCGTCTTCGCAGTGAAGCACTTCGGCGGGACCAATTCGAGCGAGCTCATCGTCCAGGCGGGCTCGCGGGAAAACGCCGGCCTCGAAACGGCCGCTGGAAAGTTCCGCCCACGCGATCCCGACGACGTCGCCACCGCTCGGGTCGTTGTTTTTGGCTGCTTCTTTCTTCGCTTTTTCGCGAGCCTTCTGGCTTGGTGCGAAAACGGCGGCCAAGTAGTTCGGTTCCTTGGGATCGAGCAATCCCTCGTCGGTCAACGTGCCGGCGCTGACCACCCGAGTGATCTCGCGGCGGACCAAGCCCTTGGCGGCTTTTGGGTCTTCGACTTGCTCGCAGACCGCGGCTCGAAAGCCCGCACGAATCAGCTTTTGCAGGTACTGATCCAACTGATGATGGGGGAAACCCGCCATCGCCGTCGGATTATCGCTGTCTTTGTCGCGGCTGGTGAGGGTCAGCCCCAAGATCCCCGCAGCGACCTTGGCGTCGTCCAAAAACAGCTCGTAGAAATCGCCCATGCGAAAGAAGAGCAATGCGTCACCGCACGCCTCTTTCGCCTCGTGGTACTGTCGCATCATGGGAGTCATGGTGCGAATCGTACCGGCAGGCCGCCGCCTCGGACAGCCTCGCTGGGGTCACATTTGCGAGTAAGGTTTCGCCGAGAGTACGAATTTGTCGATCCGGCTGACCGTGCCACCGTAGCGAGGGTTTTTGCTCAGCACTTTCCAGTCCGGGTGGGCACGGAATGCGTCCCAAGCTTTTTCGCGGGCCGCTTCGTTTTTGTACACCGTCAGGTAGGTCAAGCTAGGCATTTGCGGTCCCACCAGAGCTTGCCCGATGAAAATGGGCTGAATGCCGCTGTCGAGAAAAATCGGCACTTCGCCGGCGTTGAACATTTCGACTTTCAGGTCACCCAGTCGCTCGTTGGCACTTTCGTACAGGCGAAGTTCGTACACCCGTTCGCCGTTTTCCAGCGTTCCGTCAGGAACGACGGTTTTGGGCCAGCAATCCATCGCGGTGAGCAATTCGCTGCTGATTCGCGAATAAGGAGGCGACTTCGCGTCGCGGCCCAAGTAATCCGCGGCGGCATTTTGATATTCCGAATCCTTGGCCAATGCGGCTCGTGACGTTTCCACCTGCCCAAGTTCGGTGAACGGGATGATGACAAAGACCGATCCCGCTTTGGTTTCGGAGTTCTCTTTGGGGGCAAAGACGCCGACCGGGCCAATGTTTTGTCGTTCCAATGCGGGAATCAGTGCTTTTTCAAGATACTGATCAATCGCCGCCGCATCGCCCTTTTCGCCCAAAACAATCGTGCGGACTTCGTAGTATTCGTCAGCAAAACTCATGGCAGATTGCAAGCAAGCGGTGAGGCAAAGAGCGGCGGTCCAGCCGAATGTCATCCATCGTTTCATGGGAAGTGTCTTCAAAGTGGGAGGGAAGGATCGTTGTCCGGAGGAACGAACGCAGCAGGCGAATCGGAAGTGCGTCCGGCAACCAGCGTCAATTTAACACAGCCGACCGCACCAGATTTAACTCGGCCGGTGGAGTCGAATTCACACCGTCGGTGGCGAACGAATTTCACGGCTAATTTGCGTCCTTGCTGATTAGCGGGTTTCGTGGGAGTCCACTCATCGGATTCGCGTGATACGATTTTCAACGAGGGCGTTGGCTTTGCCGATCGACCCTCCACGTATCTTCACTCCAATTCAGCGGAACGAAACTGTTGACGGATCCAGACGGCACGCCAGCGACCGACGCCCCACCGTTGCTCGAGTTGCGGGGTGTCAGCAAGCACTACGCGGACGGCGATGTCGACGCATTGGTGAATGTCAGTTTATCAATCGCGTCCGCCGAATTTGTGGCCGTCGTCGGGCCCAGCGGAGGTGGGAAGTCGACTTTGCTGAACATGTTGGGGGCTTTGGATGAGCCAACTCGGGGTGAGGTTTGGTTTGAAGGCAAACCGTTGTCGCAACAACCCAGTCTGGACCGGTTTCGAGCTCATGAGATCGGATTCATCTTTCAGTCGTATCATTTGTTGCCCAATCTGACCGCTCAAGAGAACGTGCAACTGACAATGTTCGACACGCACCCCAACGTGTCGCAACGAAAAGCCGAAGCGATCCGTTTGTTAGAAAGAGTTGGACTCGGCGATCGAGTGAACCATCGCGCCGACAAGCTTTCGATCGGGCAAAGACAACGTGTTGCCATCGCGCGAGCGATTGCGGGGAACCCGCCATTGATCTTGGCCGATGAGCCCACCGGTGCACTTGATACCGAGCGTGGGAACGAGGTGATGGATTTGCTCGATGAAATCCGCAAAGAAGAAAACTCCACACTCGTCGTGGTGACTCATGATGAACGCGTGGCAGAGCGTGCTGACCGGGTAGTCTATATATGTGACGGAATGTTGCGGACCGTCTAAGATGTGGTGTGTGCTTTAGCAGACCCTTGCGGTCTGTTCCTTCGTACAGCCATCTTCAAACCTTCCCAACACAAAAGCCACGGCACGCGATGCGTGATCTATCGACTTTGTTCTTGACCCGCGACGGAAAACGCAATCTGAATCAGCGAAAGCTTGGTTCGTGGAATTGGATTGTGTCCGTGATCTGCGTCGTTGCGCTGGTTCCGTTTGCGAACGCTGACGACGCGAGCGAACCGGAAGATGCGATCCAGTTCAATCGCGACATCCGTCCAATCTTGTCTGAGAATTGCTTTCACTGTCACGGACCAGACGACGAAAACCGTGAAGCTGGTTTGCACTTGGATACCGAAGAAGGGGCCAAGGACTGGGCGATTGTCGAAGGCGATTGGGAAGCCAGTGAAGTCTGGTTGCGAATGGTGTCTGATGATCCGGACATGTTGATGCCGCCGCCGGATTCGGAACGCAAAGTGACACCCGAGCAAACCGAACTCGTGCGTCGTTGGATCGAACAAGGTGCTCACTATCAAAGCCATTGGTCGTTCATCTCACCGGCGGACGTCGATGTTCCAGATGAAGACGCACTCGGCGAGCAGTCATCGGCTGGAGCGAACGAGATCGATCGGTTCCTCAATCTCGCGTTGACCAAGGCTGGGTTGCAGCCCGAAGGTGAAGCCGACCGAGAAACTTGGTTGCGCCGGGTAACGTTTGACTTGATAGGCATTCCGCCGACGCTTTCGGAGATGGACGCGTTCTTGGCGGATGACAGTCCGATGGCCAAGGTCCGCGTGATCGATCGATTGCTCGCGCGTCCCGAATACGGCGAACGCATGGCGACCGATTGGCTCGACGCCGCACGGTACAGCGACACATATGGGTATCAAGTCGATCGTGATCGCTTTGTCTGGCCATGGCGAGATTGGGTGACCAACGCGTTCAACGACAACATGCCTTACGACGAATTTGTGACGCAGCAATTGGCGGGCGATTTGTTGCCGGGTGCGACCCGCGAACAGATCTTGGCGACCACGTTCAATCGTTTGCATCCACAGAAGGTCGAAGGCGGAAGCGTGCCGGAAGAGTTTCGCATTGAGTATGTTGCCGACCGAGCTCAGACCGTTGCGACTGCGATGATGGGACTGACGTATGAATGTTGCCGATGTCACAACCACAAATACGATCCGATCAGCCAAGAGAATTATTTCCAACTGAATGCGTTCTTCGACAACATTGACGAAGCCGGGTTGTATTCGTATTTCACGCCATCGGTTCCAACGCCCACATTGCCGTTGCCGACCGAAGAAGAGGAACGCCGGTTGAAGCAGTTGCAAAGCGACATTGCCGTCGCGGAACAACGGCTTCGAACAACGATCCAAGAGCGACGTGATCATTGGTCTGAACAGTTGAATCAGACCAATTTAACTTCGATCGATTCATTGCCAGAACATCGTTTGGCGAAGCCTGTCGCCTCACTGGATTTCGAAGACGAACCCAAATCGCCCAACCAGTCAGTCGAAGGCAAAGTCGGGAAGGCTTGGCAATTGACCGGCGATGACGCCGTTGCGACCGAAGTGGGGAACTTTGATCGTTCCCAACCGTTTTCGGTTTCCCTTTGGATGAAGACTCCCGACCTCAAGGAACGCGCCGTCGTCTGGCATCGTTCGAGAGCTTGGACCGACGCCGCCAGTCGTGGTTATGAATTGCTGATCTTGGATGGAAAACTTCAGTGGTCGCAGATTCACTTTTGGCCGGGCAATGCGATCAGCGTTGTGACGAACGAAGCTATTCCCGTTGGTGAGTGGGTGCATGTCACGGCCACAACCGAAGGATCCAGTTCAGCATCTGGGCTGAAAATCCACGTCAACGGAAAAGCGGTCGAAACCAGCGTTGTTCGAGATACCCTGACCAAGCAAATCCAAGGCGGTGGTGGCGACAACATCACCATCGGCGAACGGATGCGAGATCGTGGTTTCAAGAAAGGGGCCGTCGACCAGTTCCGCGTCTTTGATGTTCGCTTGAGCGACTTGGAGATTCAGCAACTCGCACGCGATAAATATGAGTTCGACACCGAATCGGACTGGGATCGGGATCAGTTGATCGACCATGCCTTAGAGCGTTGGGACGAAGAAGTCGCCTCGGCTCGAGCCAAGTTGCGCGAGGCTCGCGTTGCGAAGTGCAAGTTGGAAGATTCGCTCGATGAAATCATGGTGATGCGTGAGTTGCCTGAGCAACGGCCCACTCACTTGCTCGCCCGCGGCGTCTACGACAGTCCACAACAAGTCGTCCAGCCAGGCACGCCTGACTTCTTGCCGCCGATGAACTCGGACGGCTCATCCAGACCGAACCGATTGACGTTGGCCAAATGGTTGTGTGACCGAGGGCATCCGCTGACGTCACGAGTCGCAGTGAACCGATTGTGGCAAATCTGTTTTGGCCAGGGTCTGGTCCGCACGCCCGAAGATTTTGGAAGCCAGGGGATGCCGCCGACGCATCCAGAATTGCTGGATTGGTTGGCTTTGGATCTAACAGACAATGGCTGGGACCTGAAGCGAATGATGAAGCAGATCATGCTCTCAGATGCCTATGGTCGAAGCAGTGTCTCGACACAAGACAAACTCGCATTGGTTGATCCGTCCAATCGGCTGCTGTCGCACTTTCCGACTTATCGATTGCCCGCCGAAATGTTGCGTGACCAAGCACTCGCCGCCGGCGGACGCTTGGTTCGAACGATGGGCGGACCGCCAGCGAAACCATACGAAGTGGAAGTGTCGTTCAAGCCCACCGATCGCGACAAAGGCGAGGGTTTGTACCGGCGGAGTTTGTACACGTATTGGAAACGCACCAGCCCCGCTCCGGTGATGACAACATTGGATGCTGCCAAGCGAGATGTTTGTCGTGTTCAGCGTGAACGAACCGCGTCGCCACTGCAGGCGTTCGTGATGCTCAACGGCCCGCAAACGATCGAGGCCTCTCGCGGTTTAGCGGAACGATTGGTTCGGGAAGCATCCTCCCAAGACGTGAAGACGGTGCTTCGTGATGCATTCCGTGTCACAACGAGCCGGCGTCCAACGCAAGACCACCTGAGTGTGCTGGTCGATTTGTACGACGAGCAACTCAACTACTTTCAAACTCATGAATCAGCAACGAGCGAATTTCTCTCGATCGGCGATGCCGAGCCGGATGCTTCTCTGGACGCCAACCGCGTGGCAGCGATGACGGTTGTGGTAGGAACGTTGCTGAACTTTGATCTCTGTCTGGTGAAACGATGAACGAATCCGCACTGAATCCGATTTCAATCAATCGTCGTGCTCTGCTTCAGAATTCCGCTTATGGATTCGGCGGCATGGCTCTTGGGGAGTTGCTCGCCAGCAGTCTGGGCGAATCCAGTGCCTTCGCGAATTCAGCGGATGCGCATGGTGAGGGGACGCCCGTTCCGGGGTCGATGGGGACGTTGCATCACGCCGCGAAAGCCAAGCGGGTGATCTTTTTGTTCCAGTCCGGTGCGCCGTCACAGTTGGATTTGTTTGATTACAAACCTTTGCTGAATCAAAAACACGGTACGGAACTGCCCGACGAAATTCGCGGTGGCCAGCGTTTGACCGGGATGAGCGGCAATCAATCCAGTTTGCCGCTGGTGGGCTCGCCTTTTGAATTCAAGCAGCATGGCGAGTCTGGCACTTGGATGAGTGACCAACTGCCCTACACATCTAAAATCGCGGACGACATTTGCGTCGTTCGGTCGATGTACACCGAGGCGATCAACCACGGCCCCGCGGTCACGTTCATGCAAACGGGAAGCATGTTCCCTGGGCGACCCAGCATGGGTGCTTGGGTGGACTACGGTTTGGGCAGCGAGAACGAAAACCTGCCCGCGTTTGTGGTGATGACGACCAAGAACCAAAACAGTGGCCAGCCATTGGTGTCACGATTTTGGGGCAACGGTTTCCTGCCCAGCGAGCACCAGGGCGTTCAATTCCGTAGTGGTGCCGATCCAGTCTTATACTTGAGCAACCCACAGGGCATCGATTCAAAGAGTCGACGCTCGGCGATGGATGCTCTTTCAAAGTTGCATCAAATGCAATTGGCGACCCAAGCGGATCCATTGGTCGAGGCTCGCATTGCCCAGTACGAAATGGCGTTTGCGATGCAGTCTTCGATTCCCGAAGCCACCGACTTTGCTGACGAACCCGAAGAGGTTTTCGAACTGTACGGCAAAGATTCCAAAAACCCCGGTTCGTTCGCCGCGAATTGTTTGATGGCCCGGCGATTGGCTCAGCGCGGCGCGCGTTTCATCCAGCTTTACCACAAGGGATGGGATCACCACGGCGGATTGCCTAAGGGATTGCCCAATCAATGCAAGGCGACCGATCAAGCGTCTGCGGCTTTGGTTCAGGATTTGAAACGATTGGGAATGCTGGAAGACACACTGGTCATCTGGGGCGGCGAGTTCGGACGCACAAACTATTGTCAGGGCAAACTGACGGAAAACAGTTTCGGCCGTGATCACCACCCGCGGTGTTTCAGTTTGTGGATGGCCGGCGGAGGGGTGAAGCCGGGGATTGTGCACGGTGCAACAGATGACTTTGGTTACAACCTGACGGAAGATCCCGTGCACATTCACGACTTGCACGCGACTATCATGCACTTGCTAGGAGTCGACCACGAGCGTCTGACGTTCCGATACCAGGGACGCCAATTCCGTTTGACCGATGTGCACGGTGAAGTTGTGCACGACATCCTGGCATGACCGGGTGAACGTCGTCGGTGCGATCGCCTCATCAATCTTTCGCTTTCTGTTGAGGCTGTATCGATGTTGCGTTGTGTTTGTCTGTTGGGTTGCTTGCTGGTCGCGGTCTCATCTCGCGCTGAGACACCGTCTGATTCGGAATCCCCCAAGCCTCTGCAAATTTATATTCTGGCCGGACAGTCCAACATGGAAGGTCACGCCAAGGTCGAAACGATTGACTACATGAGCGATGACCCGAATTGCGAGGCGTTGCTCAATCGAATGCGAAACGAGGACGGATCTTTCCGCGTTTGCGATCGAGTTTCCATCTCTTACTTGACCGGTCGAGGTGAGAACAACGGAGAAGGCGTTGGCAAGCTGACCGCCGGCTACGGCTCGCGACCAACACCAAGTGAAGACGGCGGCAAGATTGGGCCCGAGTTCACGTTTGGATTGACGCTGGAAGAAAACACCGAAGCCCCGATCCTGTTGATCAAAACGGCGTGGGGCGGCAAGTCATTGTTCTACGATTTTCGTCCACCGAGTGCTGGCGTCTACGCGAGAACCCAAAACGACATCGAGCGAGATCGCAACGGCGAGAAGCATTCAGGAAAATACTATCGGTTGATGGTTGATCATGTGAAATCGGTGCTCAATGACCTCGATCGGGTCGTGCCTTCCTACCAATCCGAACAGGGCTACGAACTAGCGGGATTTGTTTGGTTCCAAGGTTGGAATGACGTCGTCAATCGGGATGTTTATCCGCGACTACCCGCCGATGCCAAGCAGAACCGATTCGCGAAATATTCCGAATGGATGGCGGACTTCATTCGTGACGTGCGATCGGATCTGGACGCTGCGGAGTTGCCGTTTGTGATTGGCGTGATGGGAGTCGATGGTGAGCACCCGAGTCCCGATCATCAGCAATTCCGAGATGCGATGGCAGCGCCGGCGAAGCTCGATGAATTCCGCGGCAATGTGGTCGCGGTGCCCACGGGGCCTTATTGGGACGACAAGCTGGGAGCCATCGCGAGCAAGTTCGGGGAGGTGCGGCAGAAGTCGTATCAATTGCGAACGAAGCAGCGGGGGCATGAGAATCACGACGGCTCGATGTCCAAAGAACAGCAAGCCGAGTTCATGCGGGAGTTTGAACGCGAGTTGATTTCAGAAGAGGAACTCGCGTTGTGGAAACGAGGCGCATCGAACGCCGGGTACCACTATCTGGGCTGCGGAAAAACGATGGCCCAAATCGGCGAAGCATTCGCGATGGCGATGTTGGAGTTGCAAGGCAGTTCGAACTAGTCGGCGAACGAAGGAGATCGCGGAGGTCAACACGAGTCCAGTTGTCCTGGACTCGCCCGCTCAATTCTCTTTCCTGTCTTAGGTCAGCGAAGGACGAGCTTCGCTTGTTCCCGTCGTTTCTTCGTGCTCGACCAAGAAGCGTTCCGCATCGAGAGCGGCCATGCATCCGGTTCCGGCGGAGGTGATCGCTTGACGGTAGTAATCGTCTGCGACGTCGCCAGCTGCGAAGACACCATTGACGGAAGTGTTTGTTCGGAACGCCTTGGTCCACTGGATGTAGCCTTCGTTGTTCATTTCGACCGCACCGTCCAAGAACGAAGTGTTGGGTGTGTGGCCGATGGCGACGAACATACCGCCAACCTTTAGTTCACGGGTCGAACCATCGACCGTGTCTTTCAGACGCAAGCCGTTGACCAGCTTTTCATCGCCGAGGACTTCTTCCACGACGGTGTTCCAAAGGATCTCGATGTTGGGGTGATTGATCGCACGATCTTGCATGACTTTGCTGGCCCGCATTTGGTCGCGACGCACGAGCAAATAGATCTTGTCGGCACCTTTTAGGTTGGCCAGGTAGGTGGCTTCTTCGACCGCGGAGTCGCCACCGCCGACAACGGCCAATGGTTTGCTGCGGTAGACAGGCAATGCACCATCACAAACGGCACAGGCGCTGACGCCCTTGTTCTTGTAAAGTTCTTCGCTTGGCAGACCCAAGTAGTTGGCTCGGGCACCGGTGGCGATGATCACCGTGTGAGCTTGGACCGGCTCGCCCGAGGCTGGGTACAGCGTGTGCGGTGGTCCTGAGAAATCGACGCGTTCGATGTCGTCACCAACCACTCGTGTGCCGAAATTCAACGCTTGTTGCTTCATCAGCTCCATCAACTCGACGCCTTGCACGGCGTAGTGTGGCTGGCCGTCTTTTTCGTGGCCTTCGGGAGCCATCGGTAGGTTCCAGTGTCGATCTTTGTCGACGGCGGACTCCACGAACGCACGGACGTTGCCGGCGGGAAAACCGGCGAAGTTTTCAATTTCGGTGGTGTAGGCAAGCTGACCCAAAGGAATCATTTCTGGCTTGACCGTGCCCTCGTAAAGAACGGGATCCAGGTTCGCTCGAGCCGCATAGATGGCCGCCGACCAACCCGCCGGCCCACTGCCGATGATGATCGTCTTTTCGATTTTGGATGGGGCGTTTCCGTTGCTGGAAGCAGAGCTCATGATTCAGTCTTGATAGGTGAGTGGTCGCGAAAGCGAAATGGTCTCGATTGGGCCTGCGGCATCGTTCGGAGCCCACACGTTTCGCGTATTATAGGGGCCGAATTCGAATCGACGACCGGCCAGTGGCAGGAATTCCGCCGGGAACGATTGGGATTTGCGAATCGGTTCCGTCAAAGGGTCTCGGTCAGTTTGGCCGCTTCACTGCGATCCGCGGACCAATCGCGAAAACGGGAGGTCGTGAAAGTCGCGTCCTTCCTACTGAAGAATGGCGAGTTCCTGCCCTGCACCGCCGGTAAGCTCCGTTTGCTCGCGATCAGTCCTCGTCGCTTTCCCCTCGCCACTTGTCCTCATCGTCCCTCATCTGCTCCCGCCGTTCATCCCCACCTTTGCCAGCCGGCTGATTACTCCGTATGAGCACTCTTGTCATTGCGATCCTTTCGATGGTCGCGTTTGTCGTCGCCTACCACACCTATGGTCGCTATCTCGCCACGAAGTTGTTTCGGCTGAGCGGTGACGAACCGATGCCCAGCGTTTCGCTGCGGGATGACGTCGATTTTGTGCCGACCAATCGGTCGATCGTTTTTGGCCACCATTTCACCAGCATCGCTGGGACGGGCCCGATCGTCGGCCCGGCGCTGGCGGTTTTTTGGGGATGGTTGCCGGCGTTGCTTTGGGTTGTGTTCGGTTCCATTCTGATCGGCGGCGTGCACGACCTGGCCGCGTTGGTGATTTCAATCCGAAACCGAGGCGAGTCGATTGGGCAAGCCGCGGGACGATTGATTTCGCCACGAGCGAAGGTGCTGTTCCTGATTGTCCTGGCGCTGGCGTTGTCGATTGTTCTGGCGGTGTTCGGGTTGGTGATTGCAAATATCTTCAAGCTGTATCCCGAATCGGTTTTGTCCGTCTGGACCGCGATGCCGGTGGCCGCGTTCATCGGTTGGGCGGTGATTCGACGCGGAGGCAATTTGGTCCTGCCGTGCTTGATCGGGCTGGGGATCCTCTATCTGACCGTTTATTTGGGCACGACGACATTGCCGTTGGATTTGGCAGAGGTGTTGCCCGCGGATGCGGTTTACATGACCCCCGTGGTCGTTTGGACTTTGTTCCTGCTCGTTTATGCCTTTTTCGCTTCGGTGTTGCCGGTTTGGTTGTTGCTTCAGCCCCGTGACTTCTTGAACAGTTTGCAGTTGGGTGTGGCCTTGGTTTTGTTGGTCGCTGGTTTGGCAGTTGCTTCGCTGAACGGGCAAGCCAACTTGGCCACCGCAGCACCCGCGATTGCCAAGCAAGTGCCCGCGGACGCGCCACCAATGTTGCCGTTTTTGTTCATTACCATCGCATGTGGTGCTTGCAGCGGATTTCATTGTTTGGTCAGCAGCGGTACGACGAGCAAGCAGCTCAAAAACGCTCGTGATGCTCAGATGATTGGATATGGTTCCATGCTGGGCGAAGGCATGCTGGCCGTGTTGGTGATCTTGGCCTGTTGCGCGGGAGTCGGCATGGGCCGGCTGACTCGCGATACGTCATCTGGGTCGATCGAGATCACACGCCAAGAACCCGTCGCGATGGCGGAAGTTTCTGCGGAGGAAGCCGCATTGGATGGCTCGGCAGCATGGCGTTCCTATTACCGAACCGGACGAACGACCACCGATGGCTCCGAAGGAGCTGCCGCAGCTGCGGGTGGTGGTTGGAAGGGACAAGGGCTCGACAAAAAGCTGGCTGCTTTCATCGACGGGGGTGCCAACTTCATTTCAGCAATCGGTATCCCGTTGAAATACGGCGTTGCGATCATGGCGGTGATGGTTGCCTGTTTCGCCGCGACAACCTTGGACACTGCGACTCGTCTGCAGCGTTATGTGATCAGTGAACTCGCCTCATCGGCCGGTTGGCAGGCTGGTACCAACAAATACGTTGCAACGACGATCGCTGTTGGCATCGGAATGGCCATCGCCGTTTTCGCGGGCGATAGCCCCGGCAAAGGCGGCTTGATGTTGTGGCCGTTGTTTGGCGCAACCAATCAGCTTTTGGCTGGTTTGGCTTTGATGGTCGCCGTTTTTTATCTCGCGCGACGCAGTCGACCTGTCGCGGTTCTAGCAATTCCAATGGGCATGATGTTGTTGTTGCCGGCGTGGGCAATGGTCTTTGATTTGGTCAACAACTGGTGGCCGCAGCGAGACTATGTACTGATCGGATTCGGAACTTTGGTTTTGATTCTGCAGGCTTGGATGGTGGGCGAAGCGGTTTCCCTATGGCGACGTTTGCCCGAAGTGATGAAGGAAGCCAAGGCAAATGGCGAACCGACGAGCACTGATCCTCTCGCGACTCCGTAATTGACTCGAGCGTCATGGACGCTGCTTTACGGTGTTCCGAGCTTCATTGCCGCGATCCAGCTTTTGCGACGCTGTACCTCTCGAAATACAGCGAGCTTTGAGGCGCAGTGTTCTTCAATGGACCATCGTGATTGCGAATTGCCGCTGCGCAAAAGCGGTGTCGAAGTAGCACGTCTAGGGGGCGGTTCCCGATTGCGGAAGCTTTTCGAGAAGCAACGGCCAATTTCTTCACAATATCTTCAACACGACTTCTTGGCCCAAATTGGCGAGTTCGCTGTGTTAAGGGTGGGGCAATGCCGCAAAACCCAGTGTTTTAGGGGGTGGAAGGGGCTGTTCCGTCGACTGGCCCGATGCGTTTGTCAAGCCGAGGAAGAGGATTACAATTCCACCGCGCGGGCACCAAACCGCATCAAAGGATTGCAAGAGACGGATTTTGTGCCTTTTCGAACAGACGTTCCCCACTCCCTCTATCGTCCCAGAAATCCAGGCGATCCGACAATGAAATTCTCCTCTTTCGCTTTCTCGTGCTTGATCGCCCTCGCGGTCGTTTCGACAGGCTGTGACAAGTCTTCATCGAACACTGAGCCCGGCGCCGATTCATCGGCACCAGCGGCTGAATCAAACTTGGTCGGCACGATCAAAGTCGACGGCAGCAGCACCGTGCAGCCGATCAGCAACGCCATCCGCGAAGGCTTCATCAAAGAACACCCCAACGTTGACATCATCGTCAGCGGCAACGGGACCGGAAACGGATTCAAGAGCTTCTACGACAAGGGCACTGACATCTCCGATGCTTCGCGTCCCATCAAAGGCGGCGAATTCGAACAGTGCAAAGAGAATGGCGTTGAGTTTGTTGAGCTGCCCGTCGCATACGATGGTTTGACCATCGTTGTGAACCCTCAAAACGACTGGGTCAAAGAACTGACGGTCGATCAACTGAAGTCGATGTTCGTCGGCGACGACGCAGTGAAGAACTGGAGCGATGTGGATCCAAGTTGGCCTGAAGAAGCAATTCAAATCTATTCCCCAGGTACGGGATCGGGAACCTACGATTACTTCCACGAAGTATTGGCGAAGAAGTCGAAGAAAGAACTCCGTGGCGACATGAACCTGAACGAAGATGACAACATCTTGGTCAAGGGCGTTTCAGACAACAAATTCGCGATTGGCTTCTTCGGAGTTGCCTACTACGAAGAGAACAAGGACAAGCTTCGTTCCGTTCCTGTTGTCAATCCAAAGGATGAAGTTGCCTACGAGCCAACGACTGAGAACATTGCATCGAACAAGTACGCTCCATTCAGCCGTCCTTTGTTCATCTACGTCAACACTGACTCGCTGAATCGTGCGGAAGTTCAAACCTTCGTCGAGTACTTCGTGGCCAACACCCCCGAAGTCAGTGAAAAGGTTGGCTATGTCCGTTTGCCTGAAGCTGTGATGGCAAAGGCTCAAGCTAACTTGGACGCTGTCAAAACCGGCACCCACTTTGTCGACGAGTCGGGAGAAAGCCGTAGCGGTGCATTGACCGATTTGTTCGTTGAAGAGAATCTCGTCAAGTAAACATTGGTTTCACTTGTTTCTAGATCTTTTTGTTCGCCGCTTCCCTGGCGGCGAATGCTTTTCTTAGGGCTGCCCTGCGATCCAAGCAGGGTGGTGGATCGGGAAGACTGCTTTGAATCGTCCAGCCGCGCTCGTCAACAAGAAGTTTCGTTCGACGGGAATTGGTGTGGTGCAAGAGAAGGTCATGGTGGCTTTGCTCGCACTTTGCGCACTCATGACCATCGGGATCACCCTGGGCATCATCGTGATGCTGATTGGTGAGAGCTGGAATTTCATCCAGAGCAAGTACGTCTCTCTCAGTGAGTTCCTCACCGGAACCGAGTGGACGGCTCTTCAAAGCAAAGACATTGAGAAAGCGGAGTTCGGGATCTGGCCATTGTTGTCGGGAACCCTGCGCGTCACGGTCATTGCAATGTGCATCGCATTGCCCTGCGGTCTGATCACAGCAATCTTTTTGTCCGAGTTTGCTTCCAATCGTGTTCGAGCGATTTTAAAGCCGACGCTTGAGGTCATCGCGGGGATTCCCACGGTGGTTCTCGGCTATTTCGCAGTGTTGGTCGTCAGCCCATCGCTGCAATTTTTCTCCGGTGGTGGATTTGACACTTTCAATGCCACCAGTGCCGGAATCGCAGTTGGCATCCTTTGTTTGCCAATGGTGAGTAGTCTGTCCGAAGACGCTTTGCACGCCGTGCCACGAGCTCTTCGTGAAGGGGCGTATGGATTGGGATGCACTCCGTTTGAAACCGCCGTCAAGGTGGTCGTGCCTGGAGCACTTTCGGGGATCATCTCCGCCTTCTTGCTGGCATTCAGCCGGGCGATTGGCGAAACGATGGTGGTGGCGTTGGCAGCGGGAACGCGAGCCACTTTTACAGCTGACCCACGTGAGCAGTCTCAAACGATGACAGGCTTCATCGTTGAGATGATCAAGAGTGAGAACGAGTACGGGACCGTTCAATATTTCAGTTTGTATGCGGTCGCAATGACGCTGTTTGTGATCACTTTCGGGATGACGTTGGTCGGCCAATTGATTCGCCGTCGCTACCAAGAAGTTTACTCCTGAGTCACTCCCGCTTTTACTCACAGATACAAGTTTCATGGCGACTGATATCAACGCACTGGTCGACGACAGTGACCCGCCGGCGACCTCCGGGTATCCGGGCGGCGGCTACGCGGTATCGACTGATAACTCAAGCCGACGCAAACTATACAGTCGGTTGTTCTATCTGCTCTGCGTTTTGATCTCTGGTCTCAGCGTTGTGGTTTTGGGAGTCCTTTTAGTCTCCATCGGATGGCAAGGTCATTCGCGATTGACCTGGGATTTGCTTCAGAACTCACACAGCGAACTCAATCCTGAATCGTCTGGGATGTGGCCTTCGATCATCGGGTCGGTCTTCATCTGCGGCATTTGTGCTGCGTCCGCCCTGCCGCTGGGAATTGGCACCGCGATTTTCTTGGAAGAGTTCAAGCCGGCCAGTAAGCCGCTGCGAATGCTGCACAGCTTCATTCAATTGAATATTTCCAACCTCGCCGGTGTTCCATCCATCGTTTATGGATTGCTCGGTCTGAGTTTGTTTGTCTTCATGTTCAATGTCTTCGGTCGGATTCAGGTCAATGAATCCAGCGGGACTGAATTGTTCGGAGTCAGCCACTACTACCAGGTTCTCTCGCTTGCGGGGGGCGGGCACACGGTTCTGATTCCCCAAGAAGACGAGTCGGAAAAAACCATTAAAATTGATGAGCCCACTCAAGCGGTTTCTCGTGACGGAGAGACGTTCGAGTTGGCGATTTGGGATCCCGCATCGGGCCAGCCCAAACCGAGTGACCCGGAGGTTCGGAAGCGAACCGTTCGGAAGGGCCAAGGCGGTGGCGCTTATTCCGAAACGGAGTGGTACTACCTGAGGTTGCCGTTTGGCAAAAGCTTCCTGGCGGCAGGTTTGACGCTCTCCCTGGTTATTTTGCCTATTGTGATCATCGCATCCCAGGAAGCTCTACGCGGAGTCGCCCCCAGTTTGCGGGAAGCCTCGTTTGGATTGGGATCCACCAAGTGGCAAACTGTTCGGCATGTTTCGCTACCGGCGGCCATGCCGGGTATCATGACGGGTGCCATTTTGGCGATGGGCCGCGCGATTGGTGAAGCGGCACCAATCTTGGTGGTGCTCGGTGCCGCAGTGGCAAAGAATTCCGGGCCCCAGAATTTGATGGATAATGTGGTTACGATGCCGGTGTTGATTTTTAATTGGGCCGGCCGTCAACAAGCTGCTTATCAAGAACTCGCTGCAGCGGCGATTATCGTCTTGCTCGCCGTGTTGTTGCTGATGAACTCAGCAGCGATTTACCTTCGACAAAAAATGCGGGTGGGATAAAACGGTCCAATGAAAGCTCTAAACGCGAATATCTCCACGATGTCTGAAGTCTCTCGATCGGCGACTCCCCAATCGGATTCACCCGCGCAAGCGGAGGTGACGCCGGAAGTCTGCATTCGCATTGCAAATTTCAATGCCTGGTACGGGTCGTTTCAGGCGATTCACAACCTTTCTCTCGACGTGCCTCGCAATCAGGTGACCGCGTTCATCGGTCCCAGTGGTTGTGGCAAGAGCACGTTGTTGCGATGGATCAATCGAATGAACGACATCGTTCCCTCGGCGAATAGTCGTGGGACTCTGATGATTGATGAGTTGGATGTGCTGGCACAAACGACTGACGTTGTGAACCTTCGTCGTCGCGTCGGGATGGTGTTTCAAAAGCCCAACCCGTTTCCGAAATCCATTTACGACAACGTTGCGTTTGGCCCCAAGTTGCACCTCTATCTCAGTCGTGCTGAGCTGGATGAGTTGGTTGAATGGTCGCTTCGCAAAGCGGCGGTTTGGGATGAAGTGAAAGACCGGCTTCACGCACCCGCACTGGGGTTGTCCGGTGGTCAACAACAGCGGCTGTGTATCGCTCGTGCGATCGCGGTTGGTCCGGAAGTTCTCTTGATGGACGAGCCGTGTAGCGCACTGGATCCCGCCAGCACGTTGGCGATCGAAGACTTGATCTATGAGTTGCGAGAGCAGTACACGATCGTGATGGTGACCCACAACATGCAGCAAGCAAGCCGCTGCAGCGACCGGACGGCTTTCTTTTTCGAAGGAAAGTTGGTCGAATCGGGGTCCACGCAGGATGTCTTCACCAAGCCCCAGGAAAAGCGAACCGACGACTATGTTCGCGGTCGTTTCGGTTGATCCGCCTCACGTCCTGTGGCAGACCATCACCAATCATTCATAGCCCTTGGCCGATCATGTTCGCCGAGCGGCAGCTTTGGAATCACGCATGAGCAAGCATCTTCATCGAGCCGTTCAGGATCTCCGCACCGACTTGGTGGAGCAATTTGGCGTCGTCGAGCAGATGATCAATATGTCAGTTCGGGCACTTGTTGAACGCCGTCCCGACATGGCTGTTCAAGTGATCGAAACCGACGACAAGGTCGATGCGAAAGACATTCGGATCGAAGAAGAGTGCTTGAAGTTGTTGGCGCTCTATCAACCTGTCGCGATTGATCTTCGCTGGATGGTGTCCGCGATCAAGCTCAATGGTGATTTGGAACGCATGGCCGATCTGGCTTGCAACATCGCAGAACGGAGCAAGTCATTGGATTTGTTTCCGCTGTTCAAAGTGCCGGACGACATCAACCAAATGGTGACAATCACTCTGGAAATGGTTCGTTCCGCGCTGGATTCCTTCATCGAGCAAGATGCGGAGCTCGCTCGCGAAGTGATTTCTCGCGACGACGAGGTGGATCGTTTGAATGTCGAGTTGATCGAAGAACTGCAATCGATGATGAAAACCGACACGGACTGGATTGAGCCCGCTGTTCATTGCTTCAGTGCCACTCGCCACATCGAGCGAATTGCCGACATGGCCACCAACGTCGCGGAAGAAACCATTTACATGGTCAGCGGCGATATCATCCGTCACAAACACCACCTGGAAGAAGGCAAAGCTCACTGAGGTGGCTGGTATGGGTTGCCGGATTCGTAAGGTTTCTGCAGGTCTCCGCCGTTTGCCGGCGGAAGTTCGTCGCGCTTGAGTGATTGCGTGGGCGACGATTCATCGTCGTCCTCGCCGATCGCCAAAAGACGTTGCCGCTTCTCTTCCCAGCGTTCTCGTTGTTGCTTGAGTTTCTTGTCGATAAGCAGGGTCAATGCCGGCAAGACAACCGCCAGCAGAATGGCGATCAGAATCATGATTCTGATCGCCATT
>NZ_DDGH01000101.1:35820-36096 GCF_002337565.1 Rhodopirellula sp. UBA1907
AATGGCGATCAGAATCATGATTCCACAGGATCGTCAGCGGAATCATCCGGCTTGCCGGTCGTCTCGAACAGAATTGCATCGATTCGTTGTTTCAAAATGATTTTGTCGTCAAAGACTTTGGCGGCTTGTTCAAAGTTTTGGTCGGATACGAAATTCTCTATTTCGATTTGCAATTGCTCCACTTCGTCGAGCAGATCGCGGAGTTCTGCTGAATCAGGGCAGTACTTCAATGCGATTTTTCGGTCGGTGTCATACCAGTAGCCGATCTCTTCACAT
>NZ_DDGH01000101.1:36259-36841 GCF_002337565.1 Rhodopirellula sp. UBA1907
CAGAGTGAAGACCTTCGTATCCGTTGAGATTTTGAGTGGGTTGTATTCGGCGGCAATGTTGGAAATGAATTGTCGGCGGTCGAACGAAAGCACCATGTAGTGCGGCCCCGTCCGTGCGACGAAATTCAGAAGCCGTTCGAAGAGGTTGCTCGGCGGGGTGGTTGGGAGCGTGATCCGTACCGAGTCTGCAAGCACGATTGCTTCTAGGTTTTGCTCGCGTAGTCGTTCCGCAATCGCTTCCGGATCCCAGGTCTCGTTTGTTGGCACGTGGAACATGTCGTGACTTCATAGGAGTGGTGTTTTTCCGATTGGACCATCGGATGGCTACGGCTGGTAGTCCGAGTGGTGGCATGAGTCAGGTGGGTATCAGGGAATGGACGATCATGAGGGGGGCTCTGTCCAAGAAAAAAGCCTCGGAACTGCGATGCAATTCCGAGGCTTTGGGTCGTTTCTGCGAGCGGTTCGCAGGGCTGATCAGGTCGTTGGGAGTTCGACCAGTTTCTTTTCTTTGGCCATTTGGCGGATGTCCTCGGTGATCTTCATCGAGCAGTACTTCGGTCCGCACATGCTGCAGAAGTGGGC
>NZ_DDGH01000101.1:37008-55835 GCF_002337565.1 Rhodopirellula sp. UBA1907
CCGCACATGCTGCAGAAGTGGGCGCTCTTGAAGGTGTCTTGAGGAAGTGTTTCGTCGTGGTATCGCTGAGCTGTTTCAGGATCAAGCGACAAACGGAATTGCTCTTTCCAGTCGAATGCAAATCGAGCTTTCGAAAGGGCGTCATCACGATCTTGGGCGCCTTTGCGTTTGCGTGCGACGTCAGCGGTGTGGGCGGCAATCTTGTATGCAATCACGCCTTGCTTGACGTCTTCCTCGTTTGGCAGACCCAGGTGCTCTTTGGGGGTCACGTAGCACAACATGGCGGCACCGTGCATGCCGGCATTGGCCGCACCGATGCAGCTGGTGATATGGTCGTAACCAGGAGCGATGTCGGTGACCAATGGGCCCAAAACGTAGAACGGAGCACCGTGGCAGACTTCGATTTGCCGCTCGATGTTCATTTGGATTTGGTCCAAAGGAATGTGTCCTGGTCCTTCAACCATGACCTGCGTGCCTTTTTCCCAACCGCGTTTGGTGCATTCACCGAGAACGTCCAGTTCGGCGAACTGAGCGTCGTCGGAAGCGTCTGCGATCGACCCAGGACGCAGTCCATCGCCGAGCGACCAGGTCACGTCGTACTCACGCATGATGTCGCAAAGATCGTCGAAGGCTTCCAGCAATGGGTTTTGCTTGTTGTGAGCCATCATCCATTTGGCGATCAGCGATCCACCGCGGCTGACGATACCGGTCACGCGATTGACGGTCAGGTGCAGGTGTTCCAGTTTGACACCGCAGTGAATCGTCATGTAGTCAACGCCCTGCTTGGCCTGGTGCTCGACCATGTCCAAGAAGTGTTGAGCGTTCATGTCTTCGATATTTCCGCCGAGCTCTTCCAGCATTTGGTAGATCGGCACGGTTCCGATTGGAACGGGGCTCTTGTCGATGATTTGACGGCGGATGTTGTCAATGTCTTTGCCGGTCGACAAATCCATGACCGTGTCGGCACCGAAGTGGACCGCGGTGTGGAGCTTTTCAAGTTCTTCGCCAACGTTGCTGGTCACGGCGCTGTTGCCGATGTTCGCGTTGATTTTGCACTTGGCAGCGATGCCGATCGCCATCGGTTCCAAAGCACCAGCCGCGTGGACTTTGTTGGCTGGGATCACCATGCGGCCCGAGGCGACTTCATCGCGAATCAGCTCGACCGGCAGGTCTTCGCGTTTGGCGACGTATTCCATTTCGGGGGTGATTTCGCCCGCGCGGGCAGACAGCAGCTGGGTCATGCGATTAGAACTCAGGAATTCGGAGTGCGAATGGGTTGGTAAAAGTTATACGTCAGCACCGGTGCATCGAGTAGGCCGCAAAAAGCCGACTCGGGCAGGTTAAGCCAACGATTTGGAAGACAGTTAGCCGACGATGCCACGTTCGATTTCGCGGCCCACTTGATCCCAGGACATATCAGCGGCTTCCTCGGGAACACTGCCGGAAAGCTGCAGCAGCCAGGTGAGGGCGTGCACGCGTTCAGCAACCACTCCGGGATCCAGTCCACCGGGAATGTCTCGTCCCGCTGCTCCTTCAACCGCGAGTTTCCACCACAAGCAAACATGCAAATCAGCAGCTTGAAGTAGCTCTTCCATTGGCCGCAGGATGGCGTGTTTGATCAGGTCTTCGTGCGGTAGCGACAGGATCAAGCGAAGCACGCTGGCAAGGTCACAGCGTTCATCGGGCCAATCGAGGTCCGGTTGCATTTGCAAGGCCCACTGCAGTGTGTGCAGCGACTCGTAACGCCATGCGGCGGTGTCGACCATTTCAGCAGGAGGCGAAACGAGGTCGAAGAAATCTTTCTCGGCGGGTGTTAGCGCTTCTGCGGCCAACGGGGATCGCTCGCGGACCCGGTCCAAGTCGAGCGTTTGGTTGTTGGCCATCGCTTCGGCTCGAGCCGCAACCGCAAACAGTCCCAGCATTCGCTTGGCCGCGATCGCAGGTGCAAAGGTTTCGGTTTCGCTGCTGCTGGGCAGAGGAGCGGTGCCGTCGACTGGGTCGAGATTGCGGTTTCGCAGGACGGTTTCTGACTCGAGGCGTCGCTGTCGGGATTCCGGAAGAAAAGGAATCTGCGCTTCGGCATCGAAATTCCCAGGGCCGTGCAATTGTCGCCCGGCAGGATCGTTCAGCGTCGCTGGTTTGCCGTTGCTTTCGGGGGTCCACCAAAGAGCATTGGCAGTCCAGGCCCAATCTTGCCAGTTGGACGCGGGAAAGCTCGCCTGCGAATTTTCGGGCGATTCCAGGCGAAAGACGTGCCGGGTGCGTTGCAGGTGACGCTGCAGGAGTGCCGCCAGCGGATTGGGAGATTGATTCGGGGAATCAATCTGTTCCCAGCATTCTTCCAGCAGGTCTTCGGTTGCCTCGGGGGCAAGTTCAGTCACGTTCCAATCCGACTCAATCTCAGCAGGGTTCGCGGGAACGCGAACCGTCGAAATGGCGAAGTGGACCGAAGCAGATGAAGGCTCGGACGGATTGCCCATCGGGCTCAGCCGAGGCCCCACTTTTCTTGGAACCAAGCCACGCGGTCAGCACGACGCGGGCTGTAGTTTGCGGTCGGTTTGAACTTTTCTCGTTTCAAGAAGCTGATCATCGCCGCGGCGGGCACATAAGCGTGCTGGGTGATCGCATCGGTCGTTTCGCTGTCGGCTTTCCAGTTGTACAGGATCGCTTTGTCGCGTTCGAACCATTCGTCGAGGTAAGCCGCATCGGTCGAGCTGCAGACAACGTGCTCGTAGTCCTTTTTGCAAAGGAAACCAAGCATTCGTCCCGCCATGTCGCGAGTCCGGGCGGTATCGCCGTCACAGGTGGCCGAAGCAACATTCCAAACCGACGCGAAGCCATGCTCGTCGGTATCGTCTTTGTTGTAGCGCAGAACGATTTCGACGGGGGTTTCTTCTTGGGGCGTATCTTCGGTTTGCTCGGTAGCCATAAAGCGTCAGGGCGCAGCTTGTGAGGGGTGAAAGGGAAGTCCGGTATTGAACACGAAAATGCCTAGAAAGAGAAGTCCCCGCCGCAGTGCTGCGTCAAATTCCGCTTGGAGAGCCCTGGTGAAAGTGGCATAATTAGAGGGTTCGCGGTGAATTTGCCGGCGACGCTTTCACATGGATGGTGGCGAAATCAGGATGGTGACCAAACGCAAAGGACGTAAGAAGCGGCATTCACAGCCCGCTGACCTGTTGAATGAAATGGGTGGGGAGGTTGCCGAAACTCCTGACGCGAATCCTGGGGAAGAGGCCAGCGACCGGGCGAATGACGCCACCCAGGTCGGTGAGGCCGTCGCCGGGTACGAGCTGGCTAGTGATTCCAGCGGCGAACCCGTTACTGACAGTGCCACGCGGCAACGTCCGTCAGGTCACCTCGATCATTGTCCTTCGGGTGTACGTGTTCCGGTCCCCGCCATTTCCTCCCATCTGATCGAAGGCTTTGGGCCTGATTCGCTGGACCCCTACGGTGGCCGTCCCGGTGACATGGTGGGTGCCAGTGATCGAAAGGGGCTGAGGTCGAAGGTCCGCACCCTATGCCCGCCGGTTCCGGGTATCTACGGAATGTTCGATCGGCATGGCGAGCTGATCTATGTTGGCAAGAGTCGGTCGTTGCGACACCGATTGCTGAGTTACTTCGGTGAGGCCGCACGCAAAGAAAAGGGTGGTCGTATCATCGAGAACTCGAGAGCCATCCAGTGGGAAACCCAGCCCAGCGATTTCGCCGCTCAATTGCGAGAGCTGCAATTGATTCGACGTTGGACACCGCGGTTCAATGTTCAGGGCGTTCCTCATCGGCATCGTCCGGTCTATTTGTGCTTGGGACGAAAGCCAGCGGAAACGTTCTTCCTGGCCAGTTCACCGCCGGCAACCGATTGCGTTGCCATCGAAGGACCATTCTATGGTGCCGAAAGAATGCGATCGGTGGTGGACGCGCTGAACAAGACGTTTCAGCTTCGTGACTGCAGTCAGCAAACTGTCTTTCAGTACCAGGACCAGTTGTCGCTCTTTGAGTTGAGTCCGCGACCCGGATGTCTTCGTCTTGAAATTGGCACTTGCCTGGGCCCATGTGCGGCAGCGTGTTCTCGAGACGAATACGTTCAACGAGTGAACGCTGCGCAAAGTTTTTTGGACGGATTCAACGACGAGCCCTTGGTCGCCGTCCGCGAATTGATGGAGTCTGCTTCGGCGAACCAGCAATACGAATTGGCGTCGCGAGCCCGCGACACGCTGAAGTCGCTGCAATACGCTTCACGCAAATTAGGTCACTTGGCCGATGCGCGACGTGATTTTTCGTTTGTGTATGCCGCGACGGGATACGACGCTTGTTCAATTTGGTATTTGGTTCGAAGTGGTGAGATCATTGATGTCGCTTCTGCTCCCAAGGACCGGGACCAATACCAGCTTCTACGGCCGACGCTAAAGAAGTGGCAGTCCTTGCTGGGGTCGCGGCATCAACGTGTGCGAGTCGATCAGCCGCACAGTGTGGCTGTCGTCGCATCTTGGTTCCGCAAGCATCGCGGTGAACTGAAGCAAACGTTTCAGCCGGAAGGTGCCGGCAGACGCTACCACCGACTATCGCACCATCGCGCGGATGCGCTGTGAGCTGCGTCGGCACTCTTTTGGTCAGTCTTCAAGACTCGATATCACCGATTGGATTTCGCTGGGTGAGATGCGTTGGCAGGAAGCTTCCATCATCTTTCTCAGGTGTTGTTTGCCTTCAAGTCCCGACACAGATCCGATGTTTCCCAAGGGACCCTTGCTGTCGATGATCCTGGTCCCGTCGGCGGAGAACATGGCGTGAAACGGGATGCCAACATGATTTCCATCGGTCAAGCGATTCACGATTTCACTGTTCTCTGAACTCGTACCCTGCTCCACTTTCAGCATTACAAAGTCCTTGCTCAATACGTCGCTGTGGTCATCCAGCCAGCGAGCGAATGTGAAGCATGGACCGCAGTAGCGTCCGCTCAATCGCACCCAAACTCGTCGGTCCGTTTTCTTTGCCACGGCGAACGCTTCGTTCCAAGCTTTTTCCATGTCAACATTCTCCAGAGCGTGTTGACTCAGGAATGCTGATGCTTGAGCGACGCTGCTCGGATCGCCGACATCAAACGTTTCGCGTCCGATTTCCGTTCCGGATTTGTCGTAGGCAATTGCAGTGAGTTTGTTTTCACTGGGAACGGTCCAGTTCTGAGTCGCTGCGAAACGGGCGTCAGCGGGATTGGGATGGTAAGTCAGTGTCATGAACTTCGCAGCAGCGCGATTTTTTCGATAGTTCAAGAGGTGATCACCTATGAACTGATTCATTTCGGCATTGTCTTGGGAGAGAATGACCATTGGACGGTAGCCACCCAGTCGGCAGTCTCGCATCAGAGTTGACCAACGTAGGGCGATGGGTTTGCGGGGTGCTTTTGACTGGGTTGTGCTTTGAAGTCTTGAAACCAACGGCGGACGTTTTTCGCCGGGTTGCAGATAGACTTGGTCGAGCCGCCAGTCCTGGCCTTCGGCGTAGATTGTGGTGGTCACAAAACACGGCAGACCGGTGATGACATAGTTGCCATCGGCATCCGAAGTTGCGATCCGCTTCACAAGTCTTATTCGAGAGGGGAACGTGACCGCACCGAATGGATCAACTGTTTGAGGAGCGGTTGGGTCGCGTATGTTCCCGATCGCGGTGATCTTTTGACCGGCAACAGGAGATCCTTCTGAATTCGTCACGCGACCGTGAAGGGGCTGTGTCGGATGCATCGTGACAACGATCGGTTGCGAGAGATCTTCGGCGATGGTGACGCCTGCGAATCGCTCATCATCGGTGACGGCGCCAACTCCAAGTTTGGTTGCCGCTGTTGTGAAAGAAAACGTTGTGACGCCGTTGAGCCGGATCAATCGTTTGTCCCGAGTTTTGCCATCAAGGGCGCCGATGGTCAGCTCGCAGTCGTTCAAGGAGGCATCAGCATTTTCTGCCAGCATCAGTTTTCCCGTCACCAATCTCGACTCGGCAACTTCTCGGTGAAGTTCAGCAAAGTTCTCTCCGTTCTTTGCAGCGTCAATGCGAGCTGAACTTCGCCAGTCGTTTTGAGAAGCTGAAACTTCCACGGCGCCGGGAAGTACGAGCATTCTTGCGACTCCATCCTTGTTCGTGGTTGCCCAAGTGCTTCGCCCAGTGACACCCGTGCGGGATTCTCCATCTTCCATCCATTCGTACCGGTGCTTTTCCCGAAAAGATACGCTTGCGTTCGCGATAGGTGTCCGATCCTTGCCAGCGGTCAATTTGGCCTTTGCCACGACACCTTCTTGCAGGGTGAGTTCAGGTGCATTGACTTGCGAGGTTTCTGGATCGAACGCGAGCACGTCGGAATAGTCACTGATCAAAATCGAGTCGTTGATGCGAACGCTGTACGTCGCTCCGGGAAGCACGTCAATCCAAAAGTGTCCCTGGGAATCGGTGATCGCGAAAAGTTGCTCGCTATGACCTTCCGTTTCTGCCTGGAAAGTTCCGGCTTGTACATTGAAGCCGGCCAAGTTGACCTGGTCACCCTTGAGACTTCCCATCACACGGTGACGCTTGACACGACGTTTGAGTTTGATGACCAGTGCGTCATCGACAGGAGTCGCTTTTTTCAGAATGAACCAATCTTGGCTGAGCAGTTCGGCGTAGCGATAGACCTCCGGCCAATCCGGGAAATATTTCAAAACGGCTTCACCATTTGAATCCGTCTTCAATTCCCACTGATCGGTCGTGCCGATGTAGTTGACGTACGGTACTGGAGTTGCCAAATGCATTCGGAATTCAACGCCCTCGATACCGTTGCCATCTTCGTCAACCATGCGGATGGTTTGGTCACGACACTTTGACAGTTCAACATAGTGAACCGGGGAGTTGCCATCTCGCACGGGTTGGCGACTGAATTGATAGCCGCCGACGCGATGGTCCGCGGTCCACGCCGTGATGGACGACAGCCTTTTGTTTTCGTAGAGACCGATTCGAGCCATCCCGTTGCGGTCGGTTTTCTCGCGAGCGGTTCGACCGAATGCGATTTGAACCTGCACGTCTGCGTTTGGAACAGGCTGGTTCTTCTCGGTGACATGGATCTCGGTGAAGCCTGTTGGGCGTTGCAGTTGAACGTTCAAGCCATCTTCGAGGAGGCCACGGAGTTCACGGCGACTGACATGGTGAAAAGCGCGTTCGTCGCTGGTGCCATCTCGGCGAACATCCACACGGAGGTTGTACCAACTCAAACCTGAGGCAGGCAGCCAAGTCTTGAAGGAATTGCCACTGATCGTTGGCTTGAGGCGTTTGTTGCCATGCACGAGTTGAAGCGATATTTCGATTTGTGGATCGGGAACAGGGTTGCCTTGCGAATCAACCACCGTTCCACGCAAAAGGACCTCCGTCGAAGCCCCAGTGCCACGGGTTTGGACTTCGAGTTCCTCTGTTTGTTCGGCGACTATTGTTGGTTCATCTGCCATCGAACTGGGACGCAAGACAGAGACCGCACCGCTGACTATTGTGATGGCAACCAGCACGCCAAGTGCAACGGATCGGTTGACTGCGATGCGTGATCGTGTCGCATCCAGCAGTGAGACGATGCGTTGTTGCAAAGCGTTCGGGCGTGCCATTGCGAGTCCGATCGCATGATGGGAGCGGCGATAATCACGTGCGACATCGAGCAGTGTTTCGGCGTATTCGCTGGCAACAACGCCCGAGCGAAGGACGTGATCATCGCAAGCCTGTTCGCGTTCAACATGCAGCCGTGCGACGGCGAGCCAGACGAAAGGATTGAACCAGTAGACAGCACGGCAGATCTCGGCCAATGATTGAGTCAGCAAATCACGCCGATCAACATGAGCCAGCTCATGAAGCAGGACTGACCTCAGGCGTTCTTGCGGCCAAGTCAAACATTCGGTCGGAAGGAGAATGACTGGTCGAAATATTCCTGCTGCACATGGCATCGATAGATCTTCTCGGTGCAACAGCGAGACTTGTGGAGATCGGCTCGAGGCGTTTCGCTCCATCCAATCTTTGCGAATTTCTGACAACAATGAGAGCACATTTGGTTCGTCAACAGGTTGAGCTTTGGAGATCCAGCTCAGCGTCCGAAATTGACGAAGCAACCAAGTTGTCAACAACACAGTGGTACCAATCAGGTACAGTACAATCCACCACGAATCGCTTGCTGTGGGCATTTGAACCACGGGCGGCGTCGGAGTTCGCGGTGCCGACGCAACGTCTGGTTGATGCGTTGGTTCTGTCATGGACGCAGCATCGACGATGGTTGCATCGGGCATCGCATTGGGTGGCTGCGGCGGGGGCTCGCCAACAAGAAGCGGTTCAACCATTCCGGTTGAATCAGCCATTGAATCGGTCGAGGCTGTTGTTGCGGCCTCCGCAACGTATGTCGGCGGCAGAACAGCGACTCGATAGCTCGGTAACAGGCAAGTGAGCAAAGGGATGCCGAGAGTCCCGCACAATCCGAGTGTCCAGATTCGGTGTCGAACAGCTGCGGAGGAACGGTGAAACACCAATGCCATCAAGGTCACGATCGCCATCACGACGAATGATTTCAAAGACACGTTGAACATCCAGTCGCTGAGTGACATGTCAGTTCCCTTGCTTGCGAGCTTGGTCGATGGATTGTTGGAGTTGAGCCAATTCTTCGTCGGACAATTGGCACGCGGATTCGTCTAGCAAGGCGGCGAGCATCTTGCTGGCGGAGCCTTCGAAGAACGTCGACATCAAATGCGTCAAAGCCGAACGCCCTGCTTTCTCGCGAGAGCGAGTTGCCGAATAGAGATGACGAACTCCATCACGATGGCGTTGCAGGAATCCTTTTGTTTCCAGGATTCCCATCATCGTGCGAACGGAGGAGTAGCTCGGCGGGTCGTTCAGTTGCGACCTCACATCAGTGACCGAAGCCTGCCCAAGGTGATAGACGGCATCCAAAATTTGCCGTTCTCGGGCGCCTAGTTTGGGAGGTTCAGCTGGTTTTTTTTTCGCCATTGCCAATGATGTACCGCACGTGTTAATGAATTAACACATGTCAATGTATTGGCATGCGGTGGGCGGCGTCAAGCGTTTTTATTCACCCTCAAATAAATCTTGCAGGTCCAGGGTCGCGGTGGTTTGGATCGACGGAGAGGCTGAATCGCCAAGCTGAAAGATTTTGCGATGGTTGTAAGCCTTGCCGTTTGGCTCACGCATCACGTGCAGTCGCTGATGCGGTACATCGACGACCCAGTACTCGGAGAGTCCTGCCTCGGCGTATAAGTCTGCTTTCTCGCCCAAGTCATACTGCAAGCTGGAATCGGCAACCTCAATCGCGAGAACAACATCACTCACTCCAGGATGTCGGTCGCGGTAACGCCTGCGATGGATCCAGAACACGTCCGGTTCGGGACGACTGCCCACTTCGGGCATGTTCACGCCAGATTGACCGGTTACAAGAAATGCGGAGCGATCCGCCTGATCGTGAGACCAATCAAGTAAGTACATGATCAGATCCCCGTGAACCGGTCCTGCTGGATTCATCTGGCGCAACTCCCCACGAATCAATTCGATGTGCCGGTCCATGCCGACGAATGCTCCCGCAGCAATCATCCGGTCGTATTCTTCGAGTGACAATTGCAGTGCCGTACTCATCTCGCTTGTTCTCCTTTGACACATCCGACAAAACCCTGCCTGCTATTGTAACGTCGAGGATGAAGCCAAGGCGGGAGTGATGCCGGACGGACGTATGCGAGCTTTCCAAGGAAGGGGAACACGCCTCACTTCTCATGCCCGGCCCTCACCCTCGCGTACGCCTGGACGGCGTCGCTCGGCCTAGTATATCGCTCTCCCCAAACTTCGTTTCGGGAGAGGTACGCCATGTGGAAATCTGCCGAAAAGCGGTATCAAAAACTGCACGGCCTCTGCCACGGGCGGCGTTCTGCAGAGAATTGCCGGGGCGCTACTTTGACGGGCGGATTCGAGTTGGCCGCTTATCCGCTAAGCTATTGGAAACGAATACATGCTTCTCTTTGAAGACTCTTGATGCTGCCGCACTCTGAATATGTTGAACAAGCGTACTTGTTCGATCTGCTACGACAACGCATCGCTGAGCAGACTCCGATGCAGGAGTTGCTGGAGCAGTTGCGGCACGAACTGCTTGCGACCACTCGTTTGCCGATGGCGATCGAATTCATGCTGACAGAACTGCGGCACACCGGTTTGATGGGGCCGGCGATGGAGCGACTGTCGCATTACTTCTCGCCCTTTCAGACTTATCTGGTCAATGAGTCCGAAGAAGAAGCCGGGCGATTCACCATTCACTTGGCTTTGCAGATCTTGCAGGCCGATGCGAAGTTGCGTTCTCAGTTCAGTGAGCAAATGGAAGCGATCGAATCGAATTCGATTCCACCCGCTCGAGCGGATTCGCATCATCGCGGACCCGCCACTCCAGAAGCAATCGTGCAGCATTGCCGTTGTGGCTTCTTCTTCTTTCAGTTTGAAACGCTTTCGCGAAATCGACTGGGGTATGACGCGGGATTGCTGGCGATGAGCAAGGATCCGGTTTACGACCAGGCTTGGTCTCAGTGGTTGCTGAATTTGCGTGCCCAAGTCGGTTTGGTCGATCTGGCTGACTTGCTGTTTTTAAGCAGCGAAGAGTATCGCCGTCGGCTGATCGAAATCGACCAAGACGTCAGTCAGAAAGGACCGTTTCTGTTTGGCGAAAAAGAAGGTCGCATCGCGCTCGCGAACCGACGCAAAGATCCGGTGTATTTGTTCGGTGCGATGCAGCGGCACTTGGGTTATCCACCAGTGCCACGCCCCGTTCGTGTGACAGAAGATCGCGACACGATCCCACAATTGCTCCGCCGAATCGAACGTTTGGAATCACGTTTGAAATTGATGGAGCAAGAGCAAAAGCAGGAACTCGACATCAGCAAGTTTTACGAGAAGCCAAGCTGATCTGAAGGCAGGGGCAATCGGCTGAGGGCGATTGCGACGTGGGCTGCCAGCGTGGGTTGAGCCGATTGCTACAACGTGACCCAGCGGCTTTCGTCGGCATCGCTGCGACGCAGTGCGTCAAGAACTTGTTGAGTCTTGACCGCAATCTCGGATGAGCGAGTTTCGACTCGGCCATGCAAGACCTCATCAGCGAAGTGCCGGAACATTCGAGTTTCCTGTGAGTCCGCTTCACCGCTCGCGTGTTCGGTGACGCCGTGCTTGCGACTGTGCTCGCCAAAGTTCCAACGGCAATTGTCGATGATCAACTCGTGTTGGTGTGTCTCCCAACTGCATTCTGATCCGTTGAAAGGCAATACAAAATCGTTCAACGTTGCGTAGCCGCGGTTGCCCGAGAGGGTTGCGGTTTGTTGGTTGACACAAAAGAACGAACAGAAGAAGCCGGCGGTCAGTCCGTCATCAAAACGCATCTCACCTTGGAATTCGCCTGGCACGCGGCCTTCGTCCAAGCGAACCGTCGATTGGCCACTGACGGCGGTTGGCAATCGGTCGCCGGCAGCCCAGAGCGTGAACCGAATGCAGTACCAACCGAGGTCGCCGAGTGCGCCATGTGGTTCGAGATCGGCGCTGGCGCGAATGTTGGCTTCTTCGAACGAGTCATCACCGCAGAATGAGAAATGCGTTTGGATCCGCTTGAGGTCGCCAAAGGCGACGGGGTCGGTCAGCGTGTGCTTCAGCTCAGGCAATCGGCTGGAGTGATCAAACATCACGCCGTCCATCAAGTTGACACCTGCTTCACGACAGGCATCGGCCATTTCGATGGCGTCGTCAGCATGGACCGCGAAAGGTTTTTCGGCGATGACGTGCTTGCCCGCAGCGGCAGCGGCGAGAACCCATTTCTTGCGATAAGTCGTCGGCAACGCGATGTAAACCGCGTCAATGTCGTCGCGGTCCAGCAAGGTTTGGTAGTCACCGATGGCCTCGGGGCGAGTCAGTTCGGCCGAACCGTCTGCTCCCGTGATCACGGGAGGACATTCAAGCGAGCAATCGTGAATGAAGCCTTCGGCTCGCTGTACATCTCGACTGGCGACAGCGGTGACAACTCCGTTCCCGCTCATCCGGATGGCTTTCCAATTTTTGCGGGCGATGTTCGCTGCGCCTAGGATTCCCCAGCGGCAGATTGGCTTGGTCATATTTGAATGGTGGTTGTTAAAAGATGTTCAGTGATTTTCGGACAAATCGGCTGGCAAGGTATCGTTGATGTCCAGCTCGTTGATCGTTTCAGATTGTTTGGAGACTTGCGGTTCGCCTTCATCCGACTGGGCAGCGGCCGGTTGGGATCGGGGCGCACCCGCAGCGGCGTCTTCGGTTCGTTCGATGATTACCATGCACATGTCGTCGAACTGCACCGCGCCGCCCATGTGCTCAAACGCTTGACGAACGATTTCGTTCTTGACCACTTTGGCCAGAGGTTCGTCGTCTTCGTCGGAAGGAGTCGCTTCAATCACAATTTGACGAAGTGGATCGGTGCCCCACTCCTCTTCTTTTGCGTTGAGTGCTTCGCTGAATCCGTCGGTGTACATCAACGCCAGATCGCCGGCATGCATTGGGACAGTGGTCACCGCATATTCCATGCCTTCGTCAATCGCGATAGGCAGTCCCGAATCTTCGTCGCCGGGTTCGCTGATTTTGCCTGACACCGCATCGCGAACGATTGGAGGCATATGGCCTGCGTTGACGATTTTGAGTTCGTTGGATTGAGGGTCGATCACCACCAGCAGGTAAGTCACGAAGCGTTGGACTTCGAGAGCACTCATGCGATCGTTGAGTCGTTCCACCGCGCGAGCGAGATCGGGTTCGCTAGCGAGACAGAACCGAGTTTCAGCGGAGAGTTTGGCCATGTACATCGCCGCGGCGACACCGTGACCGACAACATCCGCGACAACGACTGCGAGACGCCCGTCCGGCAAGTCGACGTAATCAAAATAGTCGCCACCGATGTGGTTGGCAGCTTGGTAGAAGCTCTCGAGGTGGTACGTCGGAACCTGGGGCGCTTCCGCGGGAAGGAAGGCACGCTGCACTTCCGTCGCGAGCTTGAGATCTTGTTCGACCTCTTGTTGCCGCAGGGCTTGTTCGTGCATGCGAGCGTTGTTGATCACGACGCTGGCTTGGGCGGCGATACCGGTCAGCAGGTCAATGTCCTCGTCTCGGAATTGACCGCGACCTTGAGTGGAGTCGATTTGCAACGCGCCGATGGCATTGCCGTCTTCGTCGTGAAGCGGTGCGCACATCATCGAACGGATCGAAAAGTCAGCGATCGATTCGCTGCTATCGAACCGGCTGTCATCCATTGCGTCGAGCGACAAGATCGTGTGACCCGTTTCCATCGTTTGGCGAATGATCGTTCGGCTGATGCGAATCGTTTCCGTGTCGTCGGTTTTGTTTCGCAGTTGGACCCAGCGCGGAACCAGTGCTCCGTCGGGTGTCTCCATGACCACAAAACCGCGGTCGGCTGAGGGAAAGATTTGAAACAAACTGGACAGCACTTTGGGCAGCACATCATCGACGGAAATCGCGCCGGTCAGGTTGCTGTTGATTGCGATCAGTGCGGCCAGCTTGGCTTCCGCAGTCGCTGACATCTTCAGGCCGTCGTCGCCCGATCGGAATTCGACTTTGGGGCCGGTGATCTGCTTGGCGTGAGTCTCATCGACCATCAGGATCCCAAAGTTGGATCCGTCGAAGGTCATTTCACCGCTGCCACTTCCGCTGGCGAAACCGGGGACTTCGTCGCCATGAAAGACAAGCATGACTTCGCTGATTCGGATCCGGTCACCTTCGGAGAGCACATGCGGTCGCGACAGGAGTTGGCCGTTGACGAACGTTCCGTTTCGACTGCCGGCGTCTTCGACCGCGAATTCATTGCCCTTCTTCGTGATTTTCGCGTGGTAGCGACTGACCGCCCCGGCGTCGACCACGATGTCGCAATCGGGATGGCGACCGACCTGCATTTCGTCTCGGTCCAATTGGAAGGTGCCCGAGGGATTGCCGTCGATGGAAGAAGTGAGGTGGGCCATGAGATGAATGAGTGGAAGGCGGGCACGGCTCGCGAGAACTCGCAATTTCACTAAAGCTGTTTTAGCGGATCAAGGATGCAATGGATCTTTGTCCGTCGCGACGCGTTAGTGTAGCCGCTCCAACCAGAACCCAAAACGAGGCGACCCTGGCAGGGCGATCTCGGAACGGCAGAGCGGATTGTGCATTCATTCACGCGTCTTGTTGGAGGCCCAACGCAATGATCGGCAGGTCCGACGCGGCCATCGAGAGGATCTGCACAGCGATCGATCGTTGCCGAGTTCACCGAAACGCGGACCACGATCAATGATTCGTGTCTGGTTGTCGATTTCAATCGTCGATTCCAAGCTCAACCGAAACGGGAGCCGTGGACGCCATCGGGCCGTGAAGATCGCAGCGGATGGTCAATTTTGGGTGCAAGTCACCGCAAGTGCAGCAGGTTGCCAAAAGGGCACCAGGCCAACGAAAAACGCCCTCCATGCGAGCGGGTTCGCATGAAGGGCGTCGAGGCGGGGTGGCACAAAGGCCCTTCTGAGTCGGTCTTAGACCAACTCCTTCTTTGCTCCGACGAGGGTTCGCAAACGTTCTGCCAACAAGTGGGCGTCGAACGGTTTTTTGAACGTTTCGTTGATGCTGCTGCGATCGAAGCTCATTGGTTGGCCATCATCTGGCAGCAACGCAATCAACACGATATCAGTGAAATCGATGTTCTTTCGCAGGTTTTGGCAAATCTGAACCGCTTCGATTTTACCGATCGAAAAGTCCACGATGATGCAGTCTGGATTGAAGCTTTCGGCTTGAATGCCGGCTTCAAATCCGCTGGCTGCAACAGCGACTTTGAACGATTTCTCGGGTGGCAATTCACGCTTCAGGTTCTCGATGAGAACTTGGTCCTGGGCGACGATCAGGCACTTTGCCATCGCTTCGTCTTCCAGGTCGCCCAAGGGCATACCATGCTCTTTCAAGAATTTGATCAAATACTCCCGCGGGATCCGTCGATCTTGCGATCCAGGAATGCGGTAGCCTTTCAAACGCCCCGAATCGAACCATTTACTAACAGTTCGTGGGGCAACTTTACAGATCTTGGCGACCTGTCCAGTTGTGAAGACCTTCATACTAGGTGCTCCAAAACGCCTCGTTGATTCTTCCCTTGGAACAATGGTGCGTCGGTAACCATTGCCCCTGTGGCCCTTGTTTCGCTCTCCGTTCTCATCCACACGCTCTCAACGAAACTCTCGTTGGGAACCAATCTGTTCACGGTGGGTCGTGCTTCGATTGATGGTGGGTGAGGTTGTCAAACGCTGGGTCTGGGCCTGCCGGCTCGCGTCCTGCTGAACGCTTTCCGATTCGGGATTCTCGCGATGAAAATGTAATGAGTCTGTTCAAACGACTGCATGGGTTTGCAATCGGCGGGAAGAACACAGAAAGCCATCAAGTGACACTCGGCCCAGCGTTCCGCAACATCGCACTCGTTTCATTCCCCACGAGTCATCCTGACACGTGGTTCATGCAATACGATTTGTTGGTGCGGAACGATCGGCTGAGATCGCCCGTTGGCAGTGCTAGGAATCACCTGTGCAATCGTGGTCCATCGTCATGACGAACCCTTCCCGCGGCGGTGAGACACCGAAGCACCGTTTCCCAGAATTCCCCCCTGGGTGTCCGGGAGCGTTTCAGCCGAAGCCAAACTGCTCCCTTCCGAGACATAGTGTCGAGTAAATCCGGGTCAACTCTTTAATGTGATTCATCGCGAACAATCACTATCAGCGAATCGACTGCTGGAATCACGTGTTTTCCGTGTCAACATCAATCAACATTCGCAAAAAAACTTTCCCAAATCTTTTTGATTGGATGCCGGGGATAACGGTTTGGTTCCCCACGCCCACCCGAGTTGGGAACTGACGGGCATCGTCTGCGGCGGAATCATCGTGCGAGCCGCCAGGACCGCGTTTGCGTGCAGTCAGGCCGTTCCGGTGAAGTTCGATTGGGGCTAGCAACTCCGATTGCGCATGCGGCTTTGGTTGTGCTCATGTGGCATGCGGCTCAAACTGCTCGAAACCGACGCTGATGCGACCGCAATGGATTTCGTGCCGGTCAGTCCGCCATCCAGCTCGCTCCGATTGTCATTACCACTTCTGTCATCGCCGCTTCGATTCTGCCATGAAACCCGATCCACGCTCGACTCATTTCAACGCCGCGGGAGAAGTCCATATGGTCGACGTGACCGGCAAGGACATCACCGTCCGTCAGGCAGTTGCCTCGGCGAGGATTCGCATGTCGGCGGATGCAGCCGAATCGATCCGGCGGGGCGACGCCAAGAAAGGTGACGTTTTGGCCGTGGCAAGGTTGGCGGGAATCGCGGGTGCAAAGTGGACGTCGCATTTGATTCCGTTGTGCCACGCCATCCCGATCGAAGCGGTGTCCATCGACTTTGATTGGGTGGAGGAATCCGAATCGGATGATGCCGCGGCCGCTCGCCAGACGCTTCGATGCACCGCGACGGCTCGCACGACCGGGAAAACCGGTATCGAGATGGAAAGTCTAACCGCGGCCAGCACCGCCGCACTGACCGTGTACGACATGCTGAAGTCGGTCGATCGAGCGATGGTCATCGACCAAGTGCGATTGGAATCGAAATCCGGTGGGAAGAGCGGTGACTTTCGCCGAGGCTCGGGCGAGCAAGCCTGAGTTCGCCCTGAGTGAATCAGAACAATGGAATTTCAGCTGAGATTTCGAGGTTGTCCTTGGGGCTTGCCTTCGGTTTAAGTCGTACGGGGGTATTCAGAAATGCCCTCTCGCCTGATGATTGGCGGTTTTCTGTTCTTGTCTAGTTTCACTGGTCGCGTCATGGATCGGTCTGTGGTCCCTCCCTCTTCGAAATCCACCGTCTCCAAGCGAACGGCCGATTCCAACTCATCCGTCGCCTCGTCGGATGCAGTTTCCAGTGCGCATGAAACGTCCGGTGAAGTCAGTCCGCTTCGATCGATCTATGCACCGATTGTGGAATCTTTGGTGGCCGTCGACGCTCGTCTGCACCGTGAATTGCAATCACGCTACGAAGCCCTGGTGCCTGTTCTGCGCCATGGAACGCAATTGGGCGGAAAACGTTTGCGTCCGGCGCTGTTGCTGCTTTCGGGTGCCGCGATGCACGCCGACCGGACGGCGAAAAATCCATTGACGACGGAAGAATTGGCGACGACCGAAGATCACATCGTGATGGCAACAGTCGTCGAAATGGTTCACACGGCGACGCTGATCCACGACGACGTTTTGGACAAAGCCGCGACGCGTCGACACGTCCCGACCATCAACGCTCGTTGGAACGACGACACCAGCATTCTGCTGGGGGATTATCTGTTTGCTCAGAGTTTCTATCTTGCCGCGACACTGCCTTCGACGTTGGCGTGCCGTTTGGTTGGTCAAGCGGCTCAAAAGGTTTGTGAGGGCGAACTGCGTCAGGTGCTCGGTCGCGATTGGCTGGACATCGACGAGGAGACCTATCTCGACATCATTCGCGGTAAAACTGCCGAGCTGACTCGTGTGTCCTGTCAAATTGGTGCGGATCTCAGCGGAGGCGATGAAGGCCAAGTCGAAGCGTTCGCTAGGTTTGGCAACGATCTGGGCATCGCCTTTCAAATCGCGGACGACTTCCTCGATTTGTGGGGTGACGATGACGACGTGGGCAAAACGTTGGGAACCGATCTTCAGCAGGGCAAGATCACGTTGCCATTGATCCGGTTGCTGCGTCACGAAGACACCACGGTCGCGACCGCTGCGTTGGACGCGTTGCGATTGCCGCCGGAAGACCGGCTGGCGCGAGTGATGCCGTTGCTGCGAAAGAGCGACGCGGCGGATTACACCCGCAAAGTGGCCGAGTCTTATCGCCGAAGTGCCATCGAAGCGATCAGCGGATTCGCTCCTTCGTCGGCCTTGGAGTCTTTGAAGACGATCGCCGATTTCGCGGTCGATCGAAAGTTCTAGATCACGCCGGGATTTTTTGCGTCGGCCCTACAGGCCACGGACGCCGTTATTCTGCCGCAGTGTCAGTCTGTCTTGGTGCCAGACAGTGAGATGAGCTTCCGAGTCCGTCGGTTTGAGTGGCTATTGCCGGACTTGGATGTCCGGCTCACCTGGAAAGCTCGCAGGATGATGCGTTAGCCGTCGAAGCGACTCAGGCACAGCGTCACGTTTTGGCCGCCAAAGCCAAAGCTGTTGTTCAGTGCGTGTTTGATTTCGGCAGGACGAGCCTCATTGGGCACGTAGTCCAGATCGCAATCCGGGTCCGGCGTTTCTTGGTTGATTGTCGGTGGCAAAACCGAATCGCGAATCGCCATTAGGCAGACGATCATTTCCGTCACGCCCGCAGCCGCGATCAGGTGGCCCATCATGCTTTTGGTGCTGCTAACGGGGGTCTGTTCGGCATGCTCGCCAAACACTTCGCGGCAAGCCTTGGTTTCAACGCGGTCGTTGACTTTGGTGCTGGTGCCGTGAGCGTTGACGTAACCGATGTCAGACGGGTTGAGTCCAGCGTCGGCGATCGCCATTCGCATGGACCCGATACCGCCGTGACCGTCCGGTGGAATGTCGGTGATGCGATAGGCATCGGCTGTGGTGCCGTAGCCGGCGACTTCGCCGTAGATCGTCGCGCCGCGTTTCTTGGCGGATTCGAGTTCTTCCAGCACAACCATGGCGGAGCCTTCGCCCAGCACAAAGCCGTTGCGGCCGGCGTCAAAGGGGCGGCTGGCTTTGGTTGGATCGTCGTTGCTTTCGCTCAGGGCGGTCAGCAGGTTGAATCCGGTCACGCCGAACGGGTGAATCATGCTGTG
>NZ_DDGH01000101.1:55977-60217 GCF_002337565.1 Rhodopirellula sp. UBA1907
CGAACGGGTGAATCATGCTGTGGGTTCCGCCCGCCAACATCGCATCGGCTTCACCGCGACGGATGATTTCGGTGGCTTCTCCGACCGCTTGGCTGCTGGCCGCACATGCGGTGAGACAGTTGAAGTTAGGGCCTTGCGCGTTGAAACGAGCGGCGAGGTGAGCCGCGGGCATGTTCGGTTCTTGTTCCAGTTCTTTGGCTGGATCGAGCAGACTCAATCCGGCGGCAATGAACTTGGTCGGGTCGTAGGTTCCATCGGCAAGTGCCGCGACCATCATTTTGCTGAACGTGTTGAAGTCTTGGTTGCCTTCACCACTGCCCAAATAAACGCCGATCCGCGTGGGATCCTTGATCGACGACAGAACGCCGCTGTCCTTCATCGCTTGAGTGGCAGCCGCGATCGCGAATTGGGTGTGACGTCCGCGTTGGACGTGTTTTTCACCGTCTTCAACCGCTTTGGTGATGTCCCAGTTTTTGATTTCCGCACTGATGCGAGTGGGGAAACCGCTGGCGTTGAACAGCGTCGTTGGCGCAACGCCACTGCCGCTTTCCTGAAGGCCAGACCAAACGGTGGCGACATCCCAACCCATTGGGTTGATCATACCGATTCCGGTGACGACGACTCGGCGACGCGACGACATGGACGTTTACAGATTTTCGTGAAAAGGAATCGGTTCTCCGTCAGCCGTGACGGCGACGTGAAAGAAGTTCATCATCCGCATCATGGCCAGCAAATCGCCAGGATTGAAGAGCGGTCCATCGATTAAATGGCCTTCCTCGAGGAAGGCAAACATCAAATCAACTTCGGCTTGCAATTCGCCATCGCAGTGGCTGGTACCGGTGACGGTTGCGCCGCTGTCCTGGGTGCGTTCCAGTTTGACATGGTACTGCAACGAATCGCCAGGTCGCGCCGGTGCATAGTACTTGGCACTGCCGACCTTGGCCAAAACGACCCGTTTGGTAAATCCAAATTTCTCGTGCACAAGGATCCCGCCCAGTTGAGCGAGACCCTCGATGATGAGAGTTGGCGGAAGCATCGTGTAACCGAGGCAGTAATCGTCAACGACCTCTTCGTCCAACGCGACGTTCTTCACGCCGGACGCATGAGAACCGCTCACAAATTCGGTGAAGCGATCCACCCAAAACCATCGCATGGCAGGCTGCCTTCGGTTGTTACGCGGATGCTTACTGGTTGACTTTGCTGTCGACGTAATTGCACAAGTCGCCAACGGTCAACAAGTTGCCGAAGTCTTGAACCCGTGGGTTTTCTTGGAATTTTGACAAGTCGGCCCAAGGCATCCGTTTCTTCAGTTCGGCCATTCCGTCGGCGGTGACAACACCGTCTTGAACGTATTGGCTGTTCGTCAGAATGTCTTCCGGCGACAATTCTTCGCGAGGGATTTGGATGTCGAAAGCTTTTTCGAGCTTGAACACGATGTCCAAGAAGTCGATTGATTCGGCACCGAGATCGCCCACCAAAGTGGCATCGCGAGTGGTTTCGTCGTCATCGACACCCAATGCGTCAACGAGAGCTTCTTGGACCTTGGTGAAAATTTCGTCTTCTGAGAGCGCCATCGTGCGTTCCTAATCCTAAATGTGTTTCAAACAGAGTGAGGGGTCATGGTCGGCGATATGTTCTCGCCGGGACGACGCAGGGCCATCGCGGCGGGTGAGTCGCTGAACAAGGAAAAAAATTGCTCGCGAGAGAGTCGTTGAACGTCCGCGTCGGTACCAAGATGTTCTGGGTCGCCACTAGAGCAGCTCTCGAGGACCAAGCGAGCCGAAACAGTCGTTCGGTCGCCTTTGCGGGCTTTGGCTTTGACAATCGTCAACGCACCGTCGCGTTTGAATATCTCCGCTTCCACTGTCAGCGTCTCACCAGGCGATAAAAAATCACCAAACTTGACGCTTTTGGCTTCGCGAAGAAGTACTAAGGCAGAATCAAAATCAGGCGACATTCGGATCAACCACACGGCGGCTTGGTGCAATGCTTCGAGCATCATCACGCCGGGCATGACGGGGAACCGCGGGAAATGGTCGGCTAAGTATTCTTCGTTTGCCGCCAAAGTTCGTTCGCCGACCAAGCGTTGGCCGGGTGTCAGTTCGGTAATTCGGTCGATTTGGCGGTATTTCATGCCGCGTAACTTAGTACCCCGCCCAAAACGCCTCAACCATAGAATCGGCACAGAATTGCACCGAAGCGGTCGAATTGGGCAAATTCTACCCAGCGGAGGCTCACATTCGGGTGCTGGTGCCCTTCGTCAGAGCCATGAAGGCTGATTCCAGGTCGAGTTCTTCCTCGGCGAAACGCTTCAGGCCAATGCCGTTTTCAATCAGCAGTTTGGGCAATTCGCTGTAATCGTCCGTGTCGCTATTGAGGATCACCCGAACGGCGTCATCACCCGGCTGAGTCGATTGGACCAATGGATGGCCCTGGAAAAGCTCCGCGATTCGTGACATCTGTTCGCGTTGGCTCGGTTGGATGATCAACACGGTGTGTTCGCGGACCATCCGGATGACTTCGGTGACGCGAGCGTTCTGCTTGAGTTCACCGCGGTCGATGATTCCGACCTTGTTACAAACGTCAGCCAATTCCGGCAGGATGTGGCTGCTGACGATGACAGTCTTGCCCATTTCGCCAAGACGACGCAGCAGGTTCCGCATCTCAATCCGAGCTCGCGGGTCGAGTCCCGAAAGTGGCTCGTCGAGCAGCAGCACTTGAGGATCGTGCAGCAGCGTTCGCGCCAGCCCAAGACGTTGGGTTTGTCCGCGAGAAAGCGTGTTGGCGTAGGCGTCCCGTTTGAAGTCCAAATCGACGACTTCCAGCATTTCGTTAACGCGTTTACGTCGATCGGTCCCGCCGATCCGGTACGAAGCGGCGAAGAATTCGAGGTACTCGACCACGGTCATATCGTCGTACACGCCAAAGAAGTCGGGCATGTAGCCGACCAACCGGCGGATTTCCTTGGGCTGCGTATGGACGCTGTGGCCGCACACGTAAGCCTCGCCCCAGCTGGGTTCCAACAGCGTGGCGATGATCCGCATCGTCGTCGTTTTGCCAGCTCCATTGGGGCCGATGAAACCGAACAGGTCGCCCGCTTCCAGGTCCAAATCAATGGCGCGGATCGCGAATGCGTCGCCGTATTTTTTCGTCAGGTCAACTGTCTTGATCACGAGCCGGCACGATGCAGAACAAGGGAAACAAACGGGGGAATTCGATCAACGCCGGACTTCTTCGACCGGCAAAACCAAACGGACATAGGAATTGGATTGCTCAGGCGTCGCGAGCGATTCAGCGGCTTCGGAAGCGTCATCCGAGTCGGGCGATTCCGTCGTCACGACCAACTCCGACCAAGGCGTCTTGCAACGTCCAATCAAAATGCAGCGGTCAGCCGTCAACAAAGAACTGAAATCCAAATGGCCGAGGACCTCGTTGCGAAGGACTGTGTAGCGAGGCCCACCGACGGCATCATGGAACATCAGCATCTCTGCCAAACGACGCGGTTGATCGACCATCGTCACGTCCCACGACTCGCCTTCGGAAGCACTTTCCAAAGCTCGTTGTCGCGACAATTGCCAGCGGAAGTTCTTTTGACGAAGGGAGTCGACTTCGTCAATTCGCGAACCAGCGGGCAAGCGAGTGGGCAGCAGGTAAACCCAGTTTTGATAGATCAACATGCCGTCGAGCAAGTCGACCGGCAATGTGTTGACGAGTTCTCCATTGAGTAATTCGCTGCCGCGTCGACGCTTGAGTGTTTGTTTCGGCAGGTCAGTCGAAAACTGTGTCTGCAGTGCGATCGACTTGCTGCTCCGTGGCGACAGTCGCATCCCGCCGATCTGGCTGCTCAGCGGTGATGCTGGACCGGCTTGTTTCAGTAAAACGCCGCAGGATTTTCCTGACGACTCGATTTGAATGCCGCCCATCGCCAAGCTGGGCGTCCCAAACGGCGCCAGGACTTGATGATGGAATTGGTCAGCGACCGCTTTGGATTCTGCCGTGGTACGAGTGGCAATTCGAATGCGATTGGATGGGTGCGAGTAGATGAACGACCATCGAAACAGCCGGCCAAACCCGGACTGGGCATCGATGTCGACGAACTCGATCGAGTTGGTCCGCAGCAACGCGTCGTCGGCCGCGGGTTGGCTGGCCTTCGATGCGTCAGTCGATTTCGCGTCCGCCGGTTGCCGGGGTTGAGCCGCCATCCAAAGTCCGATCGACAGAGCGACGGAGACTGTGGGAT